>JAYVBW010000596.1:0-8256 GCA_043750255.1 Pirellula sp. | reverse complement strand
AGAAACTCGCGAGGCTCAAACGAGCTTTGCAAACCCAAATAAGCATTCTCCACCCTCACCTATCACCTTAGACGACTGATGTTTGGCTTGCTTTCGAGTCAAATACCGAGTCGTTGAGAACAGGAGTTTTTCGTAATGGCCAATGCCGAAGCCACCTACGATCGCGTAAACGATTACACGTCCGTAAAAATTTCTCTAGCGAGACCACAGGACATCCGTTCGTGGTCGTTTGGTGAAGTAAAAAAGCCTGAGACGATTAATTACCGTACTTACCGTCCCGAAAAAGATGGGCTTTTCTGCGAACGTATTTTTGGCCCTGAAAAGGACTGGGAATGCGCTTGCGGCAAATACCGTGGGATGAAGTACAAAGGCATGATTTGCGATCGATGCGGTGTGAAAGTGACACACTCGCGCGTTCGACGAAAACGCATGGGGCACATCGAATTGGCTGCACCCGTCGCTCACATTTGGTTTTTCAAAGCCATGCCGAGCCGATTGGGCAACTTGCTTGAGATGAAGACAACAAGTCTCGAAAAGGTTATCTACTTTCAAGACTACGTCGTGACGAATCCCGGATCGACGGAACTGGAAGCCCAGCAGCTTCTGACCGAAGAGGAATATCGTGCAGCCCGAGTACAGTACGGAGAGAACTTCGAAGCCGACATGGGTGCCGAAGCCGTTCGCAAACTACTCCAAGCGCTTGATCTGGTAAAGTTATCGGAAGTGCTTCGAGTCGAGTTGGCTGAGACTAGCAGCAAGCAGCGCAAGAAGGATTTGATCAACCGTTTGAAATTGGTTGAATCTATTCGTGACAGCGAAAACCGTCCCGAGTGGATGGTTCTGGATGTTATCCCTGTTATTCCGCCGGACCTGCGTCCGCTGGTTCTTTTGGACAGTGGAAACTTTGCAACCTCCGACCTGAACGACCTCTATCGCCGAATCATCAACCGCAACAATCGTTTGCGTAAGTTAGTGGATTTGAATGCGCCTGAAGTCATTATCCGAAATGAAAAGCGGATGTTGCAACAGTCGGTCGATGCGCTGTTTGATAATGGACGATGCAAACGCCCTGTATTGGGTAGCAGCAACCGACCGCTCAAGTCGCTGACCGACATGATCAAAGGCAAGCAAGGTCGATTCCGAGAGAATTTGCTTGGAAAACGCGTTGACTACTCGGCGCGAAGCGTGATCGTAGTCGGTCCGCGATTGCGATTACACCAGTGTGGTTTGCCCAAGAAGATTGCACTCGAACTGTACCAACCATTCATTATTCGTAAGCTGAAAGAACTCGGACACGCCGATACGATCAAATCGGCAAAGAAGATGCTGGAACGCAAGGACGAAGAGGTTTGGGATATTCTCGAACAAGTGATTCGCAATCACCCAGTGCTCCTAAACCGAGCTCCTACGCTTCACCGAATGGGTATCCAAGCGTTCGAGCCTATTCTGGTGGAAGGCAACGCTATTCATTTGCATCCGCTCGTTTGCAAAGGCTTCAACGCTGACTTCGACGGTGACCAGATGGCCGTTCACTTGCCCCTCTCGATTGAGGCTCAAGTGGAAGCTCACACACTGATGATGAGCACGCACAACATTTTCGCACCGAGCAATGGTAAGCCGATCATGAGCCCGTCTCAGGATACGGTGATGGGTTGTTTTTATATCTCGGTGGAATTGCCCGATCAACAGGGCGAGGGGATGGTCTTTGCAACCATGATGGAAGCAGACTATGCACACCAGCAAGGCATCATTGCGATGCACGCCAAGATCAAAGTGCGATTGCCAAAAGATCGTCGGCTCAAGTCGGAAGATCCCGGCGCAAAGTACGGTGCGGTCCTTCAAACCACCTACGGTCGAATCTTGTTCAACTCGATTTTGCCGCAGGGGATGGATTTTTACAATATGCCGCTCAAAGGCAGTGACTTGGCAGCGGTTATTAGCGACTGTTACCATCGACTAGGCCGTCGTCCAACGATCAAACTGTTGGACGATATGAATCAACTTGGCTTCCGCGAGTCGACTCGAAGTGGTCTATCATTCGGTGCCGACGACCTCGTGACTCCAGATTCTAAGATCAAGCACATTTCGGATGCTGACAAGAAGGTCATGACGTTTCAAAAGAACTATCTTAAGGGAGTCATGACTGCTCAGGAACGTTACAACCAGGTGCTGGACGCTTGGACAGCAACGCGAGAGTTGATCACCAAGGACATGTTGGCCGCGATGGAAAACGACACGCACCGAGGCAAGTGGTACATCAACCCAGTTTTCTTGATGGCGTCCTCCGGGGCTCGAGGTGGTATCGAACAGATCCGACAATTGGCCGGTATGCGTGGTTTGATGGCCAAGCCGACAGGCGAGATCATCGAAACCCCGATCAAATCCAATTTCCGCGAGGGCCTAACGGTGCTCGAGTACTTTAGCTCGACTCACGGTGCTCGCAAAGGTTTAGCGGATACCGCACTCAAGACAGCCGACTCCGGGTATTTGACCCGCAAGTTGGCTGACGTTGCTCAAAACGTGGTAATCACGATGAACGACTGCTTGACAACTCAAGGGATCACCAAGGGTGTTATCTACCGCGGCGAGAAAGTCGAAGTTCGCTTAGCCGATTCGATCATTGGCCGAGTAAGCCGTCAAAACATCGTCAACTTGATCTCTGCCGAGACGATCGTGGAAGAAAACCAAATGATCACTCGAGAAATCGCACGCAGGATCGAGGAGATGGGCTTGGAGAAAATCCAGGTTCGCTCTCCGATGACCTGCGATGCTCCGCTTGGAATCTGTCGTACTTGCTACGGGATGGATATGAGCACCGGTGCACTCGTCGAAGAAGGAATGGCGGTTGGAATCATCGCTGCTCAAAGCATCGGCGAACCAGGAACTCAGCTAACCATGCGTACGTTCCACCAAGGTGGTGCGGCTAGTACAAGCATGGAGGAAAGCGATATTAAGGCCAAGAAAGGTGGTATCGTTAAGTTCATGAAGATGCGATTGGTTAACAACGATGACGGGCACGATGTGGTCCTAACTCGAAACTGCGAGATCGCGTTGGTTGATGCTCGTGGACGGGAAATCGAAAGATACGATGTTCCATCCGGAGCTCGATTGAGCGTTAAAGAGAACCAAGAAATCGTGAAAGGACAACAGCTTTGCGAATGGAACCCTCACAAAATTCCGATTTTCGCGACTGCTGGCGGTAAAGTTTCCTTCGTGGATATCATTGAAGGCGAGACGCTCAAGTTGGAAAAAGACCCGAGCGGCAATGTTCGACGACGCATCATGGATGCACGTGGTAAGTTCCACCCGCAGATCGTGATCGAAGATGCAGACGGCAAAGCCCTGGATGTTCACTACTTGCCTGACAAAGCGGTTATTAACTGCACCGAAGGCAAACAAGTGAACGCAGGTACTGAGTTGGCTGAAATGCCACGCGAAGCTACCGGCGTTCGCGATATCACGGGTGGTCTGCCACGCGTTACCGAAATCTTCGAAGCACGAAAGCCGAAGGATCCAGCCGTTGTGGCTGAACTCGACGGAATCGTTGAAATCTCCAAGGACCGCAAGCGAGGCAAGCGATCGATCGTTGTTCGCAGTGAAAGCGGTGAAGAAACTGAACACTTGGTTCCGCCGGGCAAACGCTTCATGGTGACCTCAGGTGACACTGTCAAAGCGGGACAGGCGCTCGTTGAAGGACCTCTTGTACCTCACGACATCCTGCGCGTTAGCGGCGAAGAAGCGGTTCAACAGTATCTTGTCCACGAAGTTCAGCAAGTCTATCGTCTCCAACGCGTTGAGATCAGCGATAAGCACATCGAAATCATTATCGCACGCATGCTGCGTAAGGTTAAGATCACGAATGCTGGCGACACGAACTTGTTGTCCGGATTGGTAATGGATCGATTTGAATTCAAACGGCACAACGATCAACTCGCCAAATGTTTGAAGATCTCCGATCCAGGTGATACTGAATTTGCACTTGGTGCCATCGTTCCAAAGGAAGCCTTTGAAACCTCCAATGCACAATGCGAAGCATTGGGTGGCAAGCAAGCCAAGGGAAAGAAACCCAAACCAGCTCACGGCGAAGTCCAGTTACTTGGTATCACTAAGGCGTCGGTGCAAAGCAATAGCTTTATTTCGGCAGCCAGTTTCCAGGAAACAACCAAGGTGTTAACCGAAGCGGCATTGGCTGGCAAAGTCGACAGGCTGGTTGGACTTAAGGAGAACGTAATTTTGGGTCACTTGATTCCAGCCGGTACAGGCTTCCGCGTTTTCCAAGACTCCGAGGTTAGTTACCGCAAAGAAGCCTTGGAGGACTTAGTAAACCGAGGTACTGCAGCGGCTGAACAGAGTTTCCCATTACTGGCAGACGCACCTCGCCCACAGACAAGTGCAGAAGCATCGCCAAAGCCGCCGGTTTCGGACGTTGAAGTCAATGAATAGTAGACCCATCCACTGTTAACTCAATAGTACAATAGGTAAAAAAGGGGCGTGCAATGCATGTCCCTTTTTTCGTAGCTCGCCGTTTGGATTGCAGTCTGGAATATCTTAATTCCCCAGCGGTTGCTACGGCCGATTTCAAATTGGGGTACAATCCAGATTGATTTCTTGCTCTATCGTTGGCACTTCTAGACGACAATTCCATGCGAACTCTAACAGCTTTTGCGATCTTCTTGATTTTCTTTATGCGTCCATTGCCGATCCGTTTCGCAGGGGCGGACGAACCGGTTGTTCGGAAAATGCTGCCTTCTACGACAGCGATATATGTCGAGGTGAAATCGCTTGAATCGGTTTTAGAACACCCACTTTCAAAAACCTTACAGGACTCCACGGCTTTCAAAAAACTTTGGCGCTCGCCAGACCTGATGAAATTGCGAGGTGGGCTAGTCCTTTTTGAGTTTGCAATCGGTGACAAGGTGGATTCGTTGGCCAAGAATTTGACCGCCAACGGATTCCATTTCGCAGTCGACAAAACCACTGAGGGAGCTGTATTGCTCGCGTGCACCGAAAGTCAGGAGTGGATAGAGGAGTATCTGCAAAAGCTTGTGAAGTTAGCCAGAGCAGACGCCAATTCCAAGAATCAGCCCGATCCAATTCGAGAGGTCGAATATCGCGGAATTCGCGGCTACGAATTTCAAAAAGTAATTGTGGGGAGCATTGGCTCGATCTTGCTCGTCACGAACAAGAAAGAACTTGGCAAGAGCATTATCGACCGTCATCTGGATTCAACCGACGATCATCTCCTAAGCAATTCCCTTTTTCAGCGTGCATGGACGTCGAATGCGCAACACGAACCAAAGAATTCTGAGGAAAGCTCTGAGGAAAGCATTGTCAAAGCATTTATTGACCTCGACGCGCTGAGGAATGCGGGCGTCGCCAAAGATTTGCTGATGGGTAAGTCTTGGGACTTTGCGGGAGAGCTTATTCTTGGTGGAGTATTGGCTTCGATCCAAAAAACAAGTTTTGCGGCTGGAGAACTCTTTCTGGCAGAGAACAAACTATCTATGCAACTTCGTATCCCTCATCAAAGGGAATGGACAGAGAAATCACGAACATTTTTTGTAGGGCCTATGGGCAATGGTCACGCATCGTCCTTGATAGACAGCTCAGGTTGGATGGCCAGCTTGAGCGCGTATCGAAACCTCACTGAGTTATGGCTTCGAGCGGGTGACCTGTTCAATGAAAAAGTGAACGATCAGTTAGCGCAAGCGGACAATACTCTCACTACCTTGTTTTCTGGAAAAGACTTTGGAACGGATATCCTGGGCGCAATTGAACCACAAATCCAATTGTTGGCGACCGAACAACAGTTTGAGCCGTCGTCTGCCCCAGCGATCCAACTGCCCAGCTTTGGGCTCGTCGCAAAACTTAAAGACCCCATGATGAAGAACGAACTGAAGCGAACCTTTCAAAGCTTCATTGGCTTTCTGAATGTCACCGGTGCCATGCAGGGAAATCCTCAATTGGATTTAAACTCGGAATCTATCGACGGTAAGCAGATTTACACTGCCAAGTACATACGCGAGGGGGACAAGCAATACGAGAACGGACTTCCTATCCAATTCAATTTCAGTCCAACACTTGCCTTTGATGGCGATTTGGTTTTTATCGCGAGTACGAACGCGCTTGTAAAGAAGGTTGCAATAAACTCGACGAAACAGAATGAAGCGGAAACTCTTGCAAAGAACAATACAGTCTTAGAAGTCAACTTTAAGTCTTTGCAGAATGGTTTGGAAGCCAATCGTCGCCAGTTGGTCTCTCAAAACATGCTCGAAAAAGGCCACAGCAAGTCGGAAGCCGAGAAAGAAATAGACACATTGATTAATCTTCTATCTTTGTTGCGAACAGGAACTGCGGTGCTTCGATTCGACGATCATGTTCACCTCAAGTTTGAACTCGATATCAATTCGGATCGGTAGGCGAGAATGGAGGACAGATACCGACGCCAAAAAGCCTTTGTAGAGATAGGTGAAAGTGGACAAAGGTTGTTGTCGAACGCGAGAGTCGCCATCTGCGGGATGGGAGCTCTCGGTGCGATGGTTGCTGAACGCCTGTGCCGATCCGGCGTTGGATTCATGCGTTTAATTGATCGCGATTGGGTGGAACTGGACAACCTTCCTCGTCAGACCCTCTATACAACGCGGGATGCTGTGGAAATACGCCCGAAATCGATCGCGGCCTTTGAACATCTGTCCGCAATCAACCCAGAAATCCGCTTAGAGCCTATCGTCGAGGATCTAACTCATCTCAACGCCGAGAAATGGCTGTCCGATGTCGACTGCATTATCGATGGCACGGACAACTTTGAAACGCGTTACCTTATCAACGACCTTTCCGCCCGATGTCGAATTCCTTGGGTTCATGCGGGTATCGTTGGTGCTTCTGGTCAGTCGATGGCTTTTGTGCCAGAAAAAACAGCTTGCTTTCGTTGCTTGTTACCTGAACCGCCACCGGTGGAACAAATGCAAACATGCGACTCGGCGGGCGTCCTTGGAGCGGCTGTCGGAGTCATCGCGTCATGGCAAGCAATGGAGGCAATCAAAATTCTTTTGAAAAAGGAAATTGCTGGCGATGGTTTTTTAAGAGTCTTTGATCTTTGGGCTGGCGAAGTCCGAAAAATTCGAGTCCCTCGCAATTTAACAAGCAATGCCCCTGTTTTTCAACCTGGCTGCAGAACCTGCGTTCAATATCAATTCGATTTCCTAGACGGCAAGATGGGGACTCATGCGAGAGTTCTTTGTGGGCGAGGGGCGGTGCAGCTCCAATCTTCAGGCCGAGGACGCTTGGACCTAGCACTACTCGCAAAACGCCTACGGCAGGAAGGACAGGTTACCGAAACACCGTTTTTGGTTCGTTTCACCAACCTACCTTATGTTTTGAGTGTCTTCGGAGACGGCAGAACAATCGTTCAGGGCACGGAAAACCCGGACGAAGCAAGAAAAATTTACGCTAGATGGATCGGCGGCTAGTGGTTTTTTGGTATTTTAAAGGCCCTTGAAGGGTAGAGTTTTGCTTAGACGGCAGCAAAGCGTCTCACCTGGGGGAACCCGCATGTTACCATTTTTGCGACGAGGGCTGAGGCGAAGAAGTATTGGTACTTCCGTTTTACAGTAGTATGTCGCTAGGAAGCAAAGCAAAGAATAAGATGCGTTACGCGTTTCGACTTGCAGAATTATTGGGCCATACACCAGACCGAAGGAAGCGACCAGGCACGATCAAAGCCATTGTGGAGTACACAGGCTTAGATCGTCATCAGGTTGCGGCCCTTCTCAAAAATGAAGCCAAGTACATCCCGATCGAGGCACTTTCTCGGTTATGCGATTACTTGATCGAGCATGGGTATGCCCGTGCCGAAGAGTTGCCAGGCGCTCTTTTTGCAATAACGCCAGAGAACTTTTGGGAAATGCTGGCTAGGCGTTCCCGCTTAGAGATCTGCGTCGGTGTCCGGCGTCCACCGGATGACGAGTCGGCTGACACGGCTTGGATTGTCGCTTCAGATAGCGTCTTGGCGGGCGAAGTTCTAAATGGCGTGTCAACACTGGGTGGAACCGCAAAAGCGATTTCGGCAAAAAAAGGTGGTGGCAAGGAGATGCCGCACATTGAGCACTTGCGACAAACTCTGGTTTGGAGTCCGGGCACGATGAATGTTGAGCAAGTGCATGCTAGAGCTCAAAGCGTTTACGACGGTTTCTCAGAGATGGGTGGCGACAAGGCCATGGTCTGTCTCGGGTCTGTAAAGAGCAACCCGACAGTGGA
>JAYVBW010000595.1:0-4023 GCA_043750255.1 Pirellula sp. | reverse complement strand
TGACAGTCAGCTTGACTTTGACTTGCGACAGGTTGATCCGTAGGCTGCTCACGAGATTGACGACTTCATCGCGCAGATCCGCGAATTTGCCTCCACTCCGGATTAGTTCTGTTTGAAGCTGAGCAATGAGCCTATCAAACTTGTATGCATCCTCGAACCTGTTAATGTCGATCCACTGCATGAGCGGAGCGATATCTTGCTGCAATATTGCCCTGGTAGCAGCGTCAAATTGCCGAATTTTTTCGTCCGAGGAAACGGAGAGTACTTGCTTCCATTTTTCTTTGATTGGGATACTTGCCTTGGGAAGGTCGGCAACTTGTTTGGCGATTAATCCGGTCGCGATTTCAAAACCAGCGGCGTGCTGCTTTTCCAACGCGATTTCGGCCAGGGTCATTCGGGTTTCAAAGACACGTTCGCAAAGAGACTTCTGGCGGACCGGCTGGGCTGGTTTGTAGTCTTGTTCAAATCGTTCAAAGTTGCCCCAATGATCGAAGATCTGGAAGTGCGATTTGTCGATATCCGGACCGAACAAGTCAGGACACAACCGAGTGCCACGACCGATCATTTGCCAAAATTTTACGTAGGAGTATACGGGCTTTGCAAAAACGAGATTCACGCAGGAGGGAACATCCACACCTGTATCGAGCATGTCCACCGAGATCGCAATTGTCAGATCTGGATTGGTGCCATCGCCCTTGAAGTCGTCGATCAATGATTCGGAACGCGGGTCATCGCTGACAATGGTCTGACAAAATTTCCCGCCATACTGCGGATACATCTCGTTAAACAGTTCTTCCATGACGCGAGCGTGCTTGATGCTTCGAGCGAAGATGATCGTCTTGCCAACGCGACTGCCAACCCGAATTCCATAGTCCATCAGATTCCGCAGGATGTGGCGGTTGGTGTCCTTGTTGTAGACAATTTTGTCCACTTCTCCCTGTTCGAACTCAATCGCTTGCGGCAGAACCTCATCCTCTTCGAGCTGACGACGTTGTTCCTCCGTCATCTTGGAATACTTGATGCCGGATCGCAGGAAAGGCGTCGTATGGGTATCCACTTCAAACGGAACAAGGTGCTTTTGGGCAACTGCTGTCGGGTAGTCGTAATTGGCTGTCGGATCGCCTGGATCGCATTCAAACATGTCAAATGTGTTCTTGGTGACGAAATCGACTGGTGTTGCCGTTAATCCCAACTGGTAAGAGTCGAAGTACTCAAATATCTGGCGATATCGGTTGTAAAGGCTACGATGCGATTCATCCGCGATAATCAGGTCGAAGAAACCAACGTCGAACGTTTCATATATCTTCATCATTGCCGGATAGGTCGACAGGAAAATTCGGTCCTTGGTATTTCCAGCGGAATTGCCAGTTACGTACGTGCGAGGCAAAGACGGTAGGAATTCATTGAATGCGTTATTGGCTTGTCGACGGAGCTCGCGACGATCGCAGAGAAACAGAATTCGTTTTGCCCAGTTCGCTTTGATCATTGCGTCGCAGAGCGAAACGGCGACGCGAGTCTTGCCTGTGCCGGTGGCTTGGACTAGTAGTGCCTTGCGCTTCTTTTCAGCGAATTTCTCGACGACTCGCCGAACGGCTTCGATTTGGTACATTCGGCCAGCGATATCGGGATTCGCATATACTTCGCTGAGTGGCTTCTTGGCTCCCCTTTGATAATGGATGTGTTGCAAACTGTCCTTGGAATAGAAGCCATAGATTTTACGCGGCGGTTCGCCAGCAGAATCGTTCCATATCCACAGGTCATATCCATTAGTGTAGAAAATGACTGGACGTTGCCCGCGTTCTTTCTCAAGGCCGTCGGCGTATTGCTCGGCTTGTTTACGTCCTATCTGCGGATCCTTGGCGGTTTTCTTTGCTTCTACCACGCCAAGAGGTTTTCCATTGTCGTCCTCGAGTACATAGTCAGCCTTACCCTCGCCCGATGCTCCCACTTGATATTTAACAGGCGCTTCCTTCACGACGTCTGCCGTGTTCGTCGTTCCTTTGCCAACGTCCCAGCCCTCGTCAGCAAGCATTTGGTCGATGAGGTACTTGCGAGTCTCTTCCTCGTTGAATGCCAGTGGATCGATGGTGCGTAGTTTTTGCGTTGCGGCTAAAGCAGCTTCTAGTGCGGCTTGTCGCTCTTCCGCTGTAGCCTCGGCTTTGTCTGCGCGTGAACGCTGTTGCTCGATATCTGCGAGCATTTTCTGCATCTGAGCTTCCTGGGCGGTGATCCGCTCGAGGATAGCTCGTTTCTCGCGGCGTTGTTGAACGCTTTCGACGCCACCCTGTGGTGGTTCTTCAAAAACGGAGCAGTCTCCAACGTCGCCAGCAGCGTAATTTACGAATATCCAGCGACCGACATTGTGGGCTTCTCGCATCAAACGAAGCGCTGTGGTCGTATCCCCCTTGTTGCCGTGAGCCGCACGATTCCCTTCCATGCGGATCGCATGTAGTTTGGACAAAACCACATCGGGAACAACATCCTTGAAGGGCTGGTTATTCAGCAGGTCGATGAGATTTGCCTGATAAGGTTTTGGCAAACGTTGATCATGGTGTATCCAGTCGACAACTTGTTCGCAGAAGACCCGTAGCTTGAGAATCGCACCGACAGGATCCGAATGTGCGTAGGCTTCGGCAAAACCACCAAGCCCTGCCAGCTCTGGCCATTTTGGTCGAAGGAACTCGAAGTTGATGGACTTCATTATGGAATAGGAATCTCTTTGCATGGAAACAGCTATTGGCAACTGGCGTGCCAATGGCGTGATTTTGTTTTGTGATGCTGATGCAGATTAAATTATTTGGGTTTCGAGGGCGCGACTTTGAGTCGTTTCAACTGTGCGTCGAGCGTTTGGTAACTCGACATTCCAAGTAACTCAGCGGCTTTGGTTTTGACTCCGGAAGATTCTTCCATTGCTCGCTCTAAGTATCGACGCTGTATGTCTTCTAGTAGCGTTTGTAGGCAGAATCCGTCCCCGAGCTCGTAATCGAAGTGACCCGTTCGTTTGCCGGGAACGTCTGCTATCGCGGACTTGATATCTCCGACTTCAATGATATCGCTTTCGCTCATGATCGCCGCTTCAACGAGCGTGTTACTCAATTGCCTGACGTTGCCCGGCCAGTCGTACGCTCGCACAAAGCGTTTTGCGGCTTCAGAAATGCTTTTGTCTTTGTAATGGGGTTCCTGGCTTCGGAAATCACGGTTGATTCCGTTGAGAAGTGTCTCGACAAGTTCGGGTATGTCGGACTTTCTCGTGCATAGCGAGGGCAGCTTCACCTTGATGACCGATAAACGATAGAAAAGGTCCTCCCGGAATTTGCCATCGTCGACTTCTTGCATTAAATCGCGGTTGGTGGCGCTAATGATTCGTACGTCGACTTTAATCGTCTTGCCAACATCTCCTACCGGGGAAAACTCTCGATGGCACGGTCCTTTGCCATGTGGCGGTTGAAGAACGCGAAGCAAAGCTGCCTGCATTTCCGGGCTGCATTCGCCAACTTCGTCTAAAAACAAAGTGCCACCATCTGCTTTTTCGAAGGCTCCTTGCTGGGCCGCTTTTGCACCTGTAAACGCGCCAGCCACGTAACCAAAGAGTTGCGATTCGAGAAGTGCCACCGGAATTGCAGCACAATTGATTTTGATGAATGGCTTTCCCTTTCGGCGACTCGCTTCGTGAATTGCTTCAGCAAACATTTCCTTGCCAGTTCCTGGCCCGCCTAGAATGAGAACGGAAACATCGCGATGCGCGGCTTTTGCAGCCCGGCCAGCGGCGAGCCGAAGTGCTTTGCTATTGCCGGAAATCTTCTCAAAGCCCTCGATTTCTTTCGGTGGCCGTGTTGCCAAATGCTGGAGGCTAACATCCGGTACGGACGCCAAGTCCGCCGCGAAGCCAGCTACCACATCGAAGGGGATGTTCGATTGCGTCGCTTTCCCTTGGTAGGATTGCCAAAAAACAGCGTCATATCTCGATTTGCCAACTAAGATCCAAGACGCGGCCATGGAAGGCGTTCCAGGCGTGAGGAAAAA
>JAYVBW010000594.1:0-4447 GCA_043750255.1 Pirellula sp. | reverse complement strand
TTGCTGCAAGTGAATGCCAAACGGCAGGCATCCCGACCGAGGCACTACACAGTTAGGAAACCTGTGTCTGCTGTTCGCCTAAGGACTAGACGTCGGAACGGCCGCGTTGACGATGCTGGCCATTTCTCGCTGATGCTTGACGAGTCTGTCGTGAAGCGCATGAATGGAACCGTAAAGCTGACTTAACTCCGCTTTTTTGGCGTTGATCAGAGTTTCGAGTTCATTGGAAACACTGGCAATCACTTCCACTTCTTTCTCGTACTTAGCCTTGTCCAATCTTAGCTTTGTACCCACTTCTTCACCGTTTAGCTCCTGATCTAGGGCCACCTTAGTGGAGCGTTCCGCTTCCTTGTTTTCACGCGTGATGAGCATGGTGTCTTGCTTTGCTTTAACATCCATTCGTCGAGTCTCACGAAACGCAAATGCGTAGTCATTCAGTGGGCGAATAAAGACGGTTGCACCTAGCTCAACGACACCTTGAGCTTGAAGCCGGTTGGCAGTCGCTGCATCAAAAACGTGAGAAGCGCCAATCTTAAAGACAACGCCCGCATCGGAATCCCGTTTCAAGCGTGCATCGATCATGTTTCCTTCGGTGTCATGGTAGCCGCCTTCCAGTGGACTTCGGGCCCCTTTGGCATCGACACCCAACGTATAATCTTTAAGGAATTTGACGCGATAACCTAGCGCCTCGGGTGGTGTTTCCTCTGGTGCCTGTGCCCCATCATTAACATATGCATGCATAATCTTCTGCGTAATTTTCGCCTTCATCTCCTCAGGAATATTGTTGAATGCAGACTCAAAATCTTTGGCGATCATTTTCTCGTCCATCCGGCCAAACTCTGCGCCTTCTTCGCTCGAAGAGCCTGCGGCCGCAAATGCGGTATGGGAGTCCAGCGGCATGAGCTCAAAAATGGCCCAAGATGGACTTCCAGTAACTGCGGTTTCTTGGGCCTTCGTTAGCGGGGTGGTGGGGCGCATCGTAAGCACCAGTTCCTTGACCTCCGTAATCACAAATTCGCCAAGGTAGATTTTCGGAATCAAACCATTTCCATTTGGTTCTAACTCTTCGCCAAACAAATACACAATACTATCGACCGGTAACCCAGAATCTATCGTGGCAGTCGCTGCGGCAGCACCCGCAACGGGAGCAGCTATCGGCTGGTTACTAACAAGTGAAGGCAATTGAAAAACTGCCGTTGCAGGAGTGTTTGCATTGGCTGGAATTGTTCGCTGCAAGACCGCACCGCGCCAGACCCGACCACGTTCAAGAGTGATTCGGTTGAGCTCGTTCGACAGCGGGGAAAATTTCTCAAGATTCAACTTTGGATCAAGCCGATCACCGTTCATTTCCATTTCCACTGACTTCAACAAACCATCCACCTTTTCCGCGAGGTTGTCATGGAGCTTGGTGTAAGCAATGCGATAGTGAGCCACGCCACTAACAAGGAAAAGGAAGGTCCACGCTTCGATAAATAGGATCGTCAACAGAATGGTGTGGACGACACCCCACGATTTGTACGCCTTGACTAATAGAACGATGAAAACGATCAGCGACACTAGCACCGTAGCCCAGATCAGCATGCCGGAAATTTCCATGAGGGTCTGCCTAGGGTGAAAGTTGTCTTGAAGTTGGAGGGTTTACCAATATTCGCACTGAATCTACGCAATGGTACTAGACGGTACTAGACCACAGCATAGTTGGATTCGTAGACAATTCCATCAAATCCTCCCGCAATCCGATGTTAAGTTGGGTAGATTGAAGTGTCAAGTAATTGAATGGTTTTTGGATATACTAACCCGCCGGTCTGTGCCGATTATCTGATTTTTTCCGCTTACTCTCGACTCAACCTTTCAACATGCCTGAACCCATCATCAGCATCAGCGGCCTGCGAGGCATCGTAGGTTCAGAACTGAATCCAATTGTTGCCAGCAATTTTACAGCCGCTTTCTGTTCACAGGCTCCCGACGGACCAATCGCAGTCGCAAGAGATGGTCGGATCAGCGGCTCAATGTTCGCAGATGCAATTTCCGCCACGATTGTTGGACATGGCCGGAAATGCTTGGATCTCGGCGTCGCCAGCACTCCGACCGTGGGCGCATTCGTCCGAGAATCGAAATCGTCAGGTGCTATCCAAATCTCAGCCAGCCATAATCCAACCGCTTACAACGGCATGAAGCTTTTTAGCCCTGAAGGGCGTGTACTGCCGAATGAACCAGGGACTCGCGTTCTTCAGGCGTATCGGCAAAATCAAACCGACTGGCGATCCTCCGATTCCTTGGGGACACGAGAATTGGTCGAAGACCCTCATGCCGGACACCTTAGGTTGATTTTAGCAACTATTGACCTAGAGGCAATTCGAAAAGTTCGGTTTCGAGTTCTGCTGGACAGCAACCATGGCGCAGGATCTGTTCTTGGTCGGAGGTTACTAGAAACCCTCGGATGCGAGTTCTTGATACTTGGCGGAACTCCCGATGGCCAGTTTGCACATCCTCCTGAGCCACTGGCTGAGAATCTAAAGTCGGTCTCGCCTATGGTAGCCGAACAACGCTTCCAAATCGGCTTTTGCCAAGACCCGGATGCCGATCGCTTGGCGATCATAGACGAAACGGGGCACTTTATTGGCGAGGAGTACACGTCGGTACTTTGTATGAAACGAGCATTGATGCTGAATTCAGGCCCGCTCGTAACCAACTGCGCGTCGAGCAACATGACCAAGTGGCTTGCTGCAAAACATGGAGTTCCGTTTGAACAGAGCAAGGTGGGCGAAGCCAACGTAGTGGATGTGATGCAATTGCATAAAGCAGTTTACGGCGGCGAGGGGAGTGGCGGCCCAATCGATCCGCGAGTTGGTTTCATTCGCGATAGCTTTGTCGGTATGGCACAAGTGCTCGATCTGATGGCCGCGACGAAATCCACGTTAAGCGAACTGGTCAGCGAGTTGCCTCGAATGGCTATGATCAAAGATAAAATGGTCCTTTCTAGAGAACAGCTTACAGCGTCGATTGCCAGACTCTCGGATGAACTCCAAGCACAATCGGTGAGCACGGCAGATGGTATTAGGTTGGACTGGGCGGATTCTTGGTTGCTCCTGCGCGGAAGCAATACCGAGCCCATCGTAAGATTGATTGCCGAAACACCGACAGAATTTGAATCGCGAGAACTGATCGCACGAGCCAAAAGAATCATTGCAGGTTAATGCGATCTAACTATAGTTCGCGGTACCAATTTTCTTTCATGAGTGCACTTTCCATCAGTCCGCATCGAACCAACTCAACTATCTCGGGGTTGGTTCGGAGCTGGGAAAGGAGCAGTAATTCCGATGTGTTTTCAAACAGAGCTAATACGGCAGGATGCACGCGATTGGCGATGATGTGCCCCGCCTCTATGTCCGATCGAATATAGAACGCAATCAACGTAGCCGAAACGGACTTGGGGACTTCATCGTCGTCGACATTCATCCATCGTCGAATTGCTTGTCCCACTGGGTTTTCGGATTGCCCTATTCCGATTCGGAGTGCTTCCCATGCGCTCTTCCAATGCTTCACACTCTTCCAATTGGGAAGATTCTCAAGTTGCAAAACCTTTTGCGACATCCAACCGCCAAACGTTTCAGCCAATTCGGGCCGACCAACCACCATCGCTTGGGTATAGCCAAGTTCAGGCTCGCCATTGTCAACAATACCAATTTTCTCAAATCCGGAGTCGTTCAGGATATTGGTTGGCGTGTGAATTCCCAGCATCTCAGGCATGCCCAAAATCGCTAAATTACTCGCTGCGTTCGGGACTAGCTTGGTAATCGGGTATGGCAGTCCGTCGATACCAGCTCTTTCAAAGGGTACTCGTACTAGATTGGTGCAGCTTGCACACGGACTGCCAAACTCCCTTGGAAAGTACCCGCCCGTTGGAACGCGGCGGGCCTGAAAATCAAAAGCGAATGTTTCCATCGTGTCGATTGCTGAACTTAATAACGGTCCTAAGTCTTGACGAATTGCCTTTCCGTCGATTTTGGGTCTTACCCATTCCGAGTACCAAGAAAATTTGGGATGAAGTGCAGTTGTAATGGGTACACATCGCCAACCACCTTCATAGATTTCGATGGCTGATGGCTGAAAGAGAATACCGTTAGTTTTCGGATCGATGACGCGGCGCGTCACATATAGCATTGCATGAGGTGCGATTCCAGGTTGTTCTAAAAAACTTTCCAAGAGTCCGTCGCCAGGGTGATTCAATTCGACAATGCCAATGTCACCGGAATGAAGTTCAATGCCGCGGACGCGGATTCGATCTGGGTTCCCGTCGATAAATTCGAGTTTGGCCATCTCTGATTTGGTAAGCCATTGCGAAGGGTCAAAACGACCTGTTCTTCGAGAAGGCCGAAATTTTGCAATGCGTTCGGGTCCAAGCCGGCGAAATAAATCAGGGTGAGCGCGGAGTTCGCTTAATACT
>JAYVBW010000593.1:0-13896 GCA_043750255.1 Pirellula sp. | reverse complement strand
TTGACCAAACCCGTCTGCTATGGTTTAATATTGTGCAGAGTCGCGATTTTTGCATGAGTGAACTGCAGTCGCCGCTCGTTATAAGTCGGGTCATCGCTTAGCGTTTGCCTGCGGTTCAAAGGAAAGCTCACTATGTCTAGTGTTGTTCGCAATCGTGCGGTTCCCACTCTAAAGCCCCAGCTCTTCGAAATCCTCACTGAGGAGTATCGTAGTCTTCCCCTTCCTGGGGTTGGTCCAAAAGCAAAGCTCGGCGAATGTTTTGTTCGTGTAACTGATCTTCCAAATTTTGACGAGTGGTTAGACGTAAATCCTCGCGTTCCGAAGAGAAACGCAAAAGAAGTGCTCACCGGTCCAACAGTCGCTGGTATTCGGAACACTCTTTTGGAAGCTCCTCAAGACATGATCCTCAAGAACTTGGGGATTTATCTGCTCGTTGACTCGGCCGAGCATGAACGTCGGCAAACCGGAGGAAATGTGCTGCGGGTTTCGATGTCAGACCCTAATCGCCATGGACTTGCCAACGGCGGGCATACCTATGCAGTGATTCGTGATACCGTCGAAAACCCAGAAATGGCTGACCTGTCGCAGGCATATGTGCGTCTGCACGTTTTCCAAGGGATTCCGGAAGACAAGGTGTCGCAGATGGCTGAGGGGCTGAATAGATCACGGCAAGTCGATGATCCCAGCCTGATGAATCTTGGCGGCCTTTTTGATAGCATCAAGAGTGCAATGAAGGGAAAGACAGGGTGCGACAAGATCAGCTATAGGCAGGGTGAAGCCGGTGAGGTCTATGTGACAGAAGTACTAATGGCGCTCGAGCTCTTTAACTGTGAACGCTTTGACCGCGAGAGGCATCCCTATGGGCTTTATCGATATCAAAAGAAAATGCTCGAGATGTTCACGCATGACTCACAACCTGAAAGCGGCAATCCAATGAATGTTCTAATTCAGAGGTTGCCGGAAATACTTGTTCTTGCAGACCAGATTCGCAAAGAGGTGCCTGCTGCCGCAAGGAAGTGTTGTAATTTTGAGTTAGGAAGAATGAAACCCGATCCAAAAAAGAAAGTCCGCGCTGGAAGTGAAAAGCACAAGAATACACCGTTGCATTTTTTGGGCGAAACGATGGACTATCGGATACCGAATGGATGGCTATATCCGATGTTGGCGGCATTTCGAGCAAATGTTGAGTGGGATCTTAAGAAGAAGGTATTTGACTGGAAGATACCTCTTGATGAGCTCCTTCCTGCTGTGATAGGCGACCTTGTAAGGGTCTGTGTAACGGAACATCGAGACAATCAGGAAAAGCCTGAAGACGTTGGCGTCAAGGCGTCTGTTTACTCACAATGCTTCGACAAAGTAGAACTTTATCTATTGCGGCGCGCAGTATAACGCCACGTTGACTCGTGCTATTTCTCAAGTAATCGTCTCGCAATTCGCAAACGATTACTGGCCACTCCATTTTTTTCAGAACGGTCTTGGATAAACTTACTTCGTACAGGCGGCTACTGCGGCATCATCACTCCCGGTGGTATCTATTCGGATTTGGGAACTAAGCAGCTTCGAGATTGCTTGTTTTCGCAAAACACGGTCGAAATCTTGTATGGCCTTTCGAATGAGAAGTTTATTTTTGAGGGAGTTCACCATGCTCAAAAGTTTTGCATTTTGGCATTCAAGAAGGGTGGAATCACAGAGCGATTTGAATCCGCTTTTCGAATCAATCCGCGCGAGGCCGTCTCAAGTGACAAGTTAGACGCATTTTTCCACAATCGAGATGAGCATGTAAATCTTAGCCGCGAACTTATTGGCCGACTCTCGCCCGACTCATTGTCCGTCATGGAGTTCAGGTCTGAGTTGGACGTTCGAATCGCAGAGAAGATGCTGCGGTTCCCATTGCTGGGCGAAGAAATTCCAGAAGCTTGGAATGTGACGTTTTACAGAGAATTTGACATGACGAATGCAAGCCACCTATTTCACGAATCACCCGGAAAAGGCCGGTTGCCGCTTTACGAAGGAAAAATGATTTGGCATTTCGAACACCGTTATGCGGAGCCAAGATACTGGGTTGACGAAAAGGAGGGGCGTCAAGCACTCCTTGGCAGACATGACGAGCTGGGGCAAAAACTTGACTACCAATGCTATCGCTTCGGGTTTCGTGACATTGCTTCGAACACCAACGAAAGAACCGCAATAACTACGATAATTCCGCCGACATTCCATGGAAACAAAATTCCCACCGCTCGAATCTATGATGAATTTGGCAATCGACTGATTGGGAATAGCGAGCAACTCTATTTGTGTGTTGTTGCTAACAGCTTTGTATTCGACTTTATGATTCGAATGCGAGTAACGACCACTCTCAATTTCTTCTACCTTTATCAGATGCCCGTACCGAGATTCGATATGGATATCGACGTCGGTATCTCGCTTACTTCAAGAGCAGCAAAACTCATTTGCACCACTCCAGAGTTCGACGAGCTCGCAAAGGAAATTGGATTGAAAAGTCACAAGCACGGCGTCAACGATCCGGCAAAGCGAGCCCAACTTCGGGCTGAATTGGATGGACTGGTCGCACATCTGTACGGTTTGACCGAAGTAGAATTTGGGCACGTGCTCAGCACCTTTCCGTTGGTTCCCGATCCGGTAAAAATAGCCGCGCAAAATGCGTACCGCGATGTCGCGAAAGGACTCGTTAAGTGACTAAACCTCCATTGCGAATGTTCGAAACCGAGAACTTCAAAGCCATACGCGCCAGCGGTAAGTTGAAGTTTGATTGGTTGACCTGTTTCATTGGAAACAATGGCGTTGGCAAAAGCAGTCTTATTGAAGCATTGGAAACGTTTCGCGACATCGTTCATAGCGACTTAGATCCAGCCATGCACCGCTGGCGAGGGTTTGAACACATTTGGAATAAAGGCGGTGATCGTAAGCTACTCGATCAAGCGTCGGATCGACCCAGATACAACCGCGAAATGATGTTTGGTTTCGAATGGTTCTGGAAGGACGTCCTTTGTAAAGGTGAACAGTCGGTCACACAGGGACCAGGCGGAAATGAAGTTTTCATTTCATCGGAGTTGATGACTCGCAAATCAAAGCGAGTCACCGAGACTCACAAAAGAGACGCATTCGGTAAAATAGCGTTTGAAACGACGAGCGAAGAAGTCGACGATTTGAGCTGGCGAGATTTCATCGCCAAAAAGACCATGGAGCCTGGGCAATCGCTGATGGATATTTTAGAAATGTTGGATTGGCAATTCTTGATGTTGAATCCGGAAGTGTTAGGACAACCAAAAGCCCAGGCACTTGCAAGTAGGCAAGTCCGCTTGGCACGTGATGGTTCCAACCTTGCAGCCTATTTAAACGAGATACGCGCACTCGACCAGTCCGCATTCGATGGAATCCTTGAGGCGCTTTCGTATGTGTTGCCCTACGCGATCGATTTGCAACCCGCGATGACTTCGGAATTGGAGCGGGCGTTCTATTTGAAACTGAAGGAAGGGAATTTTGAGGTGCCTGGCTGGTTGCTATCGACGGGCACCCTCCGAATCGTCGCAATTCTCGCCTGCCTCCGACATCCCAATCCACCGCCGTTGCTTGTTATCGAAGAGATTGAAAACGGGCTCGACCCGCGAACTTTGCACTTGGTTGTCGAAGAGATTCGTGCGGCCATCGCGGCAAAGCGAACGCAAATCATCCTAACAACTCACTCGCCGTATTTGCTTGACCAACAAGAAGCTGCTAATAGCCGAAGCAGCTAAGACCGCTAGCATTATGCTCTCGGAGGGTTGTGAGCGCGTCGTCATCTTGTGGGACGAGAATCCAGCTTGGACACCAGAAAAAGACTTTACAGCAATTAGATGTTGGCACATCGAGCGCGAGGAATTAATCAAGAATTTAAACGCAGCCAAAGTTGATCGAATGAAAATACGCTTGGTTTGCATTGAGCGAGAATTCGAGACATGGATGCTATTTGATCGCGAGCTAGTAGAACGCGTTATTTCGACCAAAGCTCATCCAGCAAAGGTAAAGCGAATCGGCAATCCAATTGCCATCAACGACCCAAAAGCAGTTCTTCTGCGTTTGTTTCGCGAAAATCATCGAACCTTTAATCCTGACGTTTCTGCCAAATCCTTTGCATCCAACCTCGATTCACTAAACCACTTGAAGAAGTGCGACACTTTTCGGTACTTCGCACAGGCCGTCGTAGGTCGAATGCCCATAAGCTGGCAAGCCTACCATTACAAACCAAAGGGTACCAGGAAATAGCACCAAACTCAACGAGCACGTCGATTTTCGACTTTCAATCCAAGCGATTCTGTATGCACAACGAACCGCCAGCGATTATTGGACAAATAACTATGAATGCGATTTTTGTTGCTTGGCGACCTCCGCAACCGGATCTTTCGGGTTGGAGACCCGTGGGCCGATTGATTCACGATGGAGGTATCTATCGATTTTGCTACACGCGCGGCGCTAGGAAACCAGGATTCCAACCCTTTCCAGGGATGAGAGCTTTGGATCAGGTCTACGAATCTGAAGCGATTTTTCCGGTGTTCAAAAACAGGTTGTTGCCATCGAATCGACCGGAGTATGAAGCGTATCTGCGATGGAGTGGTTTCGATATCTCCTCACCGCCTGAGCCAGTGGTCGTGTTGGGGATTACAGAGGGGCGTCGTGAAACGGATGCGTTAGAGGTGTTTCCATGTCCCGTGCCAGATGCCGATCATTGTCTATTAAATCGGTTCTTTCTACATGGGATCCGTTGGATGCACGAGACTACGATCTCCAGAATTGATCGACTCGAAATAGGCGAGCCGTTAAAGCTAATGCTCGATCACCAGAATACTGCAGACCGTCACGCGGTGGCGGTGCGAACGGAAGCAGAGCGGCAAATGATCGGATACGTTCCACGCTACTTGGCACACGATGTCTATCACTTGTTTGAATCCTGCGATGCCGACTTCATTCATTTGAGTGTGCTGCGAGTCAATCTCGATGCACCGCTACAAAATCGCGTGCTATGTGAAATGCGGGCATGCTGGCCTGAAGGTTTTGAACCATGCGCGACGGACGATTTCCTTCCCATTCCTGCCGACGTTCCAGCCCGATGTAATTAGATCACTGAATCATGACAGACCGTACACTTCAAATACTTCGTGACCTGGAAGCAGTTCGTGAGAATCTGCTGGCGTTATCGGACGACATCTGGCTTGGGATTGATCACAACGATACTCAGGCAATGAACGAAGGTGTCGAATTCAAGCGGCAGTACAATTCAAAGCTGTCTGCGTTTGATTTATTGGCCTCCGAAATTTCGGTGCTTGTACAACGCTTTCGCGGTGTCAAACTGGATCAACAGGAGGAATCGGGCTCGGAGGATGAAGCGAGTAACGATCGCATCATCAAGCAGCTCGACTTGGAAGTCCCACATTCGATCGACGAAGATTTTACTTTCAAGCGACCGCATGGGTTCATCTTGAATGGCAAGGCAACGACGGGAATCACTACCTGGCGTCGATTGTATGAACTCGTTTGCGCTCATTTACTTCGTCGCAACCGAGACGTGTTTTTGTCACTGCTCGAACATCACGATTTTGTTTCCAACCGAGGGCATAGACAGTTCACTCGCGACCCCAAAGCCGTGCGAAGTGCCAGCGAAGTCGGTGAGGGAATTTTCACTGAGATCAACCTCTCAGCGAACAGCATTCGAGACCTGATTCGCCGCTTGCTTGATGTCTTTGAAATTTCTCGCGAAGACTTGAAGATCTTCCTGCGAGAGGACCGCGACGCAGAAACGGAAGATAACGGATGACGCATCCAAAGCGACGCCGGATTGGGATCGAGCCTCCGGAGGTCCTAGAGCTATTCGCTTTGATAGCAGCACTTTCGAAAGAGGTGGTTGGATTCGAGGGAACGATCGTTCGTTCTGTTGGGTGTAGGTACGCGACCGAGTCTGATTTTTTCTCGGGATCGGGTGCTTCAAAGTCCGGCGGGCGTTGGAATCGTGTAGGCATCGATGCTGTTTACGCGTCCCTCGATGTGATTACTGCAACCATGGAGGCGTATCAAAACTTAATTGCCTTTAGACTGCCTCTATCCACAATTAAACCTCGAGTAACTGCGGGTGCCACCGTCAATCTTGGTAAAGTTTTTGATCTTACAGTCTCGATAAACCGGCGACGAATCGGCTTCAGCTTGCGGGATCTCATAGAGGAAGATTGGCATGGAATTCAATCAGCAGGCGAAGAGTCTTGGACTCAAGCCATTGGAAGGGGCTGTTACAAAGCTGGCTTCGAGGGCTTGATCGTCCCGTCAGCAAAGAATTCAGTCGGCAAAAACATCGTCATTTTCCCTGGAAAACTGCTGAAAACGAGCAAGCTCAAAATTCTAGCGTCGAAAAACCTGAAATAGGAAGCACCAAAGCAACCTGCAATTGTGCAGGAATTACTGCTTGACGAGGAAGCTTTTACCCGATAGACTTACAATAAATGTGTTCTGTCTCAGAAATCCTATTCGGCAGGTAATGTCCAAATGGTCACGAAAACAAAAAAGGCGGCGGTTCAATCAAAGAAATCGCGATTGGGACAGACGAAGAACAGTGTTCGAACTGCGACGAAGTCTTCGCAATTGGTAGTCGCTAAGACAATCCGAGGACTCAAGGGGCGAGGATTGCTACGATTGGGAAGTGAATCAAAGCTCGAACTTCGTGATCGATTACAAATGCCAAGGCCCATGTTTTGTAGAGTCGTCAATGTTTCGGAAAGGACAATTGCCAAAGTCGAGTCTGAATCTGATGACGCGGAAAAGTTGAAGCGTCCTTACAACGAAGTTTACCGCCTACTGGAAGCGTTAGACGACGTTGTCGTTGCCAATTCTCTCGGTAGTTGGTTTCAAACCCCGAACGATGCCTTTGATGGTTTGAAGCCGATTGAAGTTATTGAACGAGGCGAAATCGATCGCCTATGGAACATGGTATTCCAGCTTCGGAGCGGAATGCCCGGTTAGGATTTGTCTCATAAGTCGAATCCATACTGGCACGACGCGCAAGCTAGTGAACCAGCATTGACAGTTATAATTATTTGCTTGCGCGTCGTGCTTGCTTTGTAGACAATTCGATCGACGGGGCGTCTAATGTTCGCAGTTCAGAACCACTTAGCCAAGAACTTGGATTTCCGGTCGACAGATATAGCCTCGGAATGGCACGATGTTTGGACGATTGGCAATCTGAACATACTCCAAGGCGAACGGATCGCGGTTTTCTGTTCGTCGCGGTGCCCGGGCGATGTAATCCTGCGAGCATTCGACCTGGCTCGAAGTCTTCGAAATCGTGATTTGGTCCTTGTTGGCGGATTTCACTCACCTATGGAAAAGGAAATCCTGCATCTCCTACTGCGAGGGTCGTGCCGAGTCGTCGTTTGTCCGTCGCGGGCAATGCATCGTTTCAGGTTGTCCAATGAATTTCGAACGGCGGTTGAAGCCAACAAGTTGCTGCTGGTGTCTCCCTTTGCCGAGTCCATCCATTCAGGATCGTCGGCAACAGCCGAAGAGCTTAACCAATTCGTTGCTGCGCTCGCTGCTCGTATTTTGGTTGTTCATGCATCAACAGGTGGAAAAATTGAGGCATTGGCAATCAAGCTTCTTGGAGCCGAAAAACCTGTGATATTGCTTGGCGATAGTAACGAGGAGTTGTGCAAACGAGGCGGGATTCTTATCGACAATTTCATGACTACGGCTAAATAGAACGAAAGAGCCGGGGTATTGATGACACAACTCAGGGAATACTTATCGAGCCACCGATTTCGAACACTGTTCACTGAGTGTCTCGGTTGGGAACGTGCCAACGGTACGGTTGACTTGTCCATTGATGGGTGCGCGTTCGCTCTGCATACCATTGCGGAAAAACGCGGGTTGGCAGTGTTTCTTTGCGAAGTGCATCGTACAACTCTAGCGAATCGCGGCTTACTGCGGCGCATTCAGCGCGCGCTAATTAAACGCCATCACGAACACATCGTTATTTACGCAAGTGACGAGCCCAAGAAGCAAGTTTGGCAATGGGCGATTCATTTAGAAGACGGTCGCAGGATTCGCCATCGCGAGCACCCTTTTCTTTCTTCGAAGCCACCGGATGTGTTGGTAACAAGACTCTCGGGATTAGAATTTTTGCTTTCAGATGAAGACGATGCGACTCTATCCGATGCACTTCGCAAAGCAAAACATGCTTTAGATGTAACTCCCGAACAGGAGCTTTTCTCGCGGTTTCCAAGTTACGCCAAACGGTCCGATGAACTAGCCGTCGCTATGCGTGCTGGTGAACCTGGTGCATTCGATACTTTTTGCGAGTATCATTTTCGACTCGCTAAAAAATCATCAAGGATGTTACTTCGCTGGTTTGGAATGGAGGAAGATGATGCTTTTCAGATTGCATGTATCGGGCTTGTTCAGGCCGCAAAACGGTTTGACCCGGAAAGGGGGAATCAGTTCTCAACACTTGCGAGCCACTGGATAAGGCAATCATGCCAGCGTTACGGTTTAGAATCGAGCAATCTGATTCGTATTCCTGTTCACGCGTTTTGGCCTCTCTATCGCCTCCAGTTTGCTCACCGTCAATCACTCGCAGCCTTCGGTTTGCCTCAGGCAAGATATCAGTTCAAAAAGTATGTTCGCCAACAGGGAATTCGATGGGTCGATTGGTTGACGTTCGAGCGAACTCGTGAAATTAGGCATTTCAGTTTGCTTTTTAAAGACGAAGTTGATTCGATACTTGAACGACGCGATTCTATTCGTGATCCACTGGATAGTCTGCTATTAGAAGAAAACGCTAACCAGGTTCACGCGGCAATTAGTACCTTGTCGAGCCGCAAACAGGAGATCATTCGCTTGCGGTATGGCATGGGCTGCGAAGAACATACTCTGGAAGCCGTCGCTCAAATCTTTGGATTGACACGTGAACGCATTCGGCAGATTCAAGCTTGGTCGGAGAAGAAACTCAAGTTCCTGCTATCATCCAAGCAAGATCCGGTGAAAGAGAATTCACTGATGACGGACGCGGTTCCGATCGAGTCAGCAATTCAGGAAGAGGAGCAAAAAACCGAAGTATCGAGTGACTTTGTTGATTTCAGTGCGCCAATATCAGCTTCAGTCATTGAAATCCCCCCAAATGTGGATCATGATTTGGAACTTCAACCTGTTGAGCCACGAGTCACACACCCTATGGATGATGACTAAACACGAACGAAGAGTCTGCCGTTTTGGTGGGCGATTGATTGGTCGGACATTAGGCCACAAATCTCCCTTTCCAAAAACTCGGTTGTCATTTGACTATTACTGACGCCGAGTAGCGGACATCACGGTTTCTTCCCGTTCCCTGCCATTGCCCTCAGTCACGACCTTGATCACCGCTGCTCTCAGCTCTTCGGGTGCAATGAGAACTGCCTTTCGAAGTCCTGCGTTCGCAAGTGACTTTCTAGCTCACATCACAAAATGATTAGTGGAGGGCGGATTTTTGCAAGTATCCTGGGGCAGGATCGAACTGCCGGCCTATTCTTTAGGAAAGAATCGCTCTATCCAACTGAGCTACCAGGACATTTTTTTACTCAAGAGAGTTTAGCTTGGTCGCCCAGGTTCGTCTATTGTGCTCCTCTTTGTTTCGTGTTTAAACCCTTCCCCCGGCGTTGAGTTGTGGTTGGACCCTGGACTCCTTACAATCAAGTCGCACGATGCTTACCTAATGTCCACTTGAACTTTTGATGCCTCTACTCCAGAGGAGCAACTGCCCTTGCTTCGTGACAAAGTTCGCCAGTTGGTTACCGAACTCGTCGGCTTTTAATCAAACACCACACAGATTCGACATGAACCACCGCGAGAGTTTGGCTGCACATCGTCTGTTAGATGCAAATTTAAACCGAGCTTTCGAAGCCCTTCGCACTTTGGAAGATATCGCTCGATTTCAAGATCAAGATGGTTTCCAATCCAAATATAAAATTCTTAGGCACCAACTAAGGACCGCTTCTCAGGATTGGAATCACGAACAGCTCTACGCAAGTCGCGATGCGGACCACGATGTGGGACGCGAGACCAAGACCAACGCCGAATCGTCACGATCCGGCGGACTTGGTGAGATTTCTACCGCTGCTTCACAGCGCATTCAGCAATCGCTACGGTGCCTCGAAGAAGTCGCCAAATTCATCTACCCCAACTCAGCGAGCGCGATCGAAGGCGTTCGATACCAAGTCTACGATTTAAATGCGCAACTGCTGTTGTCTCAAAAACGCGATCTGGTTTTTTTGAATCAAGCTCGACTGTTTGTCCTAGCCCATTGCCAACTCCCAATGAAGGCTTTTGTTCAACGGGTGAGTGACCTTAGTCGGGCCGGTGTCGACTTAATCCAGATTCGAGACAAACAACTGGATGCTCAGGAGTTGATTCGTTACACGCAATCGGCCATCGACGCGGTCGATGCAAAACAGACCCGTATCATCGTCAACGACCGAGCCGATATCGTTCAGTGCACAACCGCATTTGGGCTGCATGTGGGGCAAACCGATTTGAGCGTCGCACAATCCCGATCCCTAATCCGCCCGACCAGTATTTTAGGGTTGTCGACTCACGATATAGACCAAGTGCGTGAAGCGATCGCGGTCGGAGTGGATTACATCGGTTGTGGTCCAACTTTTCCGTCCAGTACGAAGAACTTTCCGTCGTTCGCAGGGCTGGGTTTTTTAAGAGAAGTTGCTACATTCCTCCAAAATGCCGGATCGAGCATGCCAGCATTTGCGATCGGCGGAATCGATTTGGCGAAATTGAAACCGATCCTGGAAACGGGAGTGCAGCGTGTCGCTGTGAGCAATGCGATTTGGGAGGCACAGCAGCCTGGACTCGCCGCCGAAGCATTCTCCAAGATTCTCAGCAGCGTTTCTTGATCATGGGCAAAATTATAGAGAGTACAGCACTCACATGACAGAAACCGAAGCAAAACGTCGCGATATTCAGATGCAGCAATTTCCGAAGGGGATTCCTTCTCTTTGGTGCCCGACGCTTACGCATTTTCGTGCCGCCCGCGAACCAGATGCTCTGCGCATCCGATCGCACTTGGTCGCGCTGTCGCCGGTTGTGCATGGCATTCTCGTGCCGGGTTCGACCGGCGAAGGTTGGGAGATGAACGACGCGGACATCCTCGCGCTGCTCGAAATTGTTCTCGACGCGGCTGAGAAGTCTGGTATGCGTGTGCTCATCGGCGTGCTTAAAACGAACATAGATGACATGCTCGCGTGCCTCGACTCTATGGATAATATCCGCGAGCACCCGGCGGTTGCTGGGTTGACGATCTGCCCACTCAAAGGCAGCGACTTGAAACAGCAAGCGATACGTGACGGACTTGCCCGCGTGCTTGAGCGTGGATGGCCGACCGCTTTGTACCAGTTGCCGCAAGTTACGCAAAACGAAATGAGCGCGGAGACGGTCGCTGGACTTGCGAGCGAATTTCCTAATTTCATTCTTTTTAAGGATACCAGCGGATTGGATCGAGTGGCCCAAAGTGGTCTTGATTTCGGAGGCGTCTTCATGGTGCGAGGTTCAGAACAAGGTGGTTACGCTGCTTGGCCTCGTCAGGCAGGCGGACCCTACGACGGCTTTCTATTAAGCACGGCGAACGTGTTTGCAAGCGAATTGGCCGAGATGTTGCGTCTGCTGGATGAGGGCAATATTGAGGCAGCGCGTGCGATTTCTGAGAAACTCGTCGAAATCGTCAGTCGGGCATTTGTTACCGTCAGAGAATTTCCTTTCGGCAATGCATTCGCAAATGCCAACAAAATACTAGACCACTGTTTGGCTCATGGTGACGACGCATTGCACATCGATCCGCCGATGCTCTATAGTGGTGTACAGCTACCGAAGATATTTATCGAGAGTGCTTTTGTGATGCTTCGTGAACACTCGCTTTTGCCCCAATCCGGCTACTATCACCCAAGGTAAAACCATGACCCTCCGAACTTTCTTCCAAAAAGCTATGGTTATCGCTGGCGCCGTACTTGGGGTGCTAGCAACATTCGCTTTCGTACCGACAGTATCTGCCGACGACGCAGCCAAGAGCCAGCGTTTGCTTTATGTCGCTGTGCCTGGGATTCGCGATTATTTACAGTACGGAGGCCATGGCGTGCTCGTATTTGATATCGATAACGGACACAAATTCGTTCGTCGCATCCCATCAGCCGGCATAAACGAAAAGGGCAAGCCGATCAACGTTAAGGGTATTTGCGCTAGCGTATCCCTGCAACGTTTGTATGTGAGCACTATCGAGTCGTTGATCACGTTCGATCTCACCAACGATGCGATCGTGTGGGAAAAAAAATACGATGGCGGTTGTGATCGCATGGCAATCTCTCCAGATGGCAAAACGATCTACTTGCCAAGTTTCGAAAAAGATCACTGGGTTGTGCTTGATGCCAATACCGGCGACGTCATCACTCGTGTGGAGCCGCAGCCTGGCGCGCACAACACCAACTACGGAGCCGATGGCAAAGAAGCCTACCTGGCCGGACTACGAACCAAGACACTTGCTATTACCGACACGAGCACACACAAAATCGTTCGACAAATCGGACCTTTTAGTGCCCCGATCCGACCATTCACAGTGAATGGAAGCCAGACGCTTGGCTACATGTGCGTGAATGATTTGTTAGGCTACGAGATCGGCGATCTTAAGACAGGTGCGATGCTATCGCAAGTGGCAGTGCAAGGCTTTAGCAAAGGCAAGGTGGCACGCCATGGATGTCCGAGTCATGGCATTGGCATGACACCCGATGAGAAGCAAATCTGGCTCTGCGACGCCTTCAATCGTCGTTTGCATATCTTCGACACGACCACGAATCCACACAAACAAATTGCGAGCATCGAAGTACGCGAGGAGCCGGGTTGGATCACGTTTAGCATTGACGGACGTTACGCATATCCGTCCACAGGCGATGTGATCGAAGTCGCAACGCGCAAGATCATTACTGGACTCACTGACGAACTAGGAGCACAGGTTCACAGCGAGAAACTGCTTGAGATCGACTTCGTAGGCCAAAAGGCTTTGCGTGCTGGCTGTCAGTTCGGGTTAGGGGCTGTGGGCGCGAAGTAAGACAAGAATCAAGTTTGAAACCTTCAAACCGGCAGCGTCACTCGGCAAATGGTTCCCCCTGTAGGCGGTTGTTCAAAGACGATTTCGCCACCTAATCCGCGAATCACATTCCGAGTCAAGAAAACTCCAAGTCCCATCCCCTGCCCCACTTCTTTGGTTGTAAAGAATGGTTCCCCAACACGGCGCCGAACTTCGTCTGTCATTCCGCAACCTTGGTCTGTGATTGTCAGCCGCCAAATTTCCATCGACTTTTTCGGGCCTGATTGTTTGTCGACTGCTAAATGCAGATCAATGGTTTGTTGTGAAGTGGATGCATCAAGACCGTTTTGCAACAAGTTTCGCAACGCTTGGGACAGTGCTTGCTTTGGCAGGATGCCCTGGGAGTCGCCGATTGCAATGGGCATCTGAATGTTGACTCGCTGTGGCTCTCGCATCGCTTGCACCGTCTCACGCAAAATATCGCTAAGCGAAACTGGCCGTAAATTTTCTGCCGCAGCTTCACCAGCGCCACTTTTCATTCGATGTAGGATCTCCTTGCATCGATTGAGCTCCTCGCGAATCAATTGGACATCGCGACGGATGGAGGGTGTGGACTCTGTTTTCTCAAGGTTACGCGATAGCTCTTTCACGACCACGGCGATCGTCGACAGAGGAGAAGCCAATTCATGTCCCGCGCCCGCTGCTAGCGTTGCCAGAGCCTCCAATCGTTCCGATCTTTCTCGCTCTTTTTCAACGATAGCCAATTGCACTTCACGTTGCCGAAGCTCCATTGCCAAAATGGA
>JAYVBW010000592.1:0-3945 GCA_043750255.1 Pirellula sp. | reverse complement strand
CGTTGGCCAAGTCTTTCGCAGCGTTTCCTTTGAGCAGGCTTGCGCGTCCTGCCACACGGAGCAAATCAAGTCAACGATTCAAGATGGCTTGATTGTGCTCCAAATCCTAAGTATTAATTGCAAAGAGTTATTGCGTGTTGGAGCAGATATCGGGACATGGCCTGTACAGGCAAGTCAGCTAACTGACGGTGTCATCCCGCCCATCATGCGAATGCTGATCCAGTCCGAACCAGGCGGAATGGCACTATTAAATGATCTGCCCGTCACGGGACGACTAGTGGAGTTAGATATGAACGACCAGCAGGGCCGATCCACCTTGGTGAAACTGTCGGTCATGACGAAACAGTTGATGCAAAAGTTGGTCAATGAGGGGCAACCCGGCTTTCGGTCTTCTGTTGAAAAATTAATTTCCACGTCAGGGAAATCAATGCCCTCCAATTCTATCGTGAAACCAACTCTATGGCTTGACCGATTTGCCAATGGCATTCCTCCAGACCTATTCCGAGCTGCTTGGAATGAATGGTTTGAAGATGGAAAAACGGCGAAGGGTGTTGGACAGTCACTTCCTGGAAACCTATCGCAAGTACGCCTCTCCTCTAGTCTTCGATCTACCGACGATGACAGCTTGCTGACGAAAGACGCAAACAGTCTTTTGGATTCGCAAGGCAAACGCAATTCCGATTCTGAGTTTTTCAAAGACTCGCGAGCCTGGGATCAACTATCCTTTGGTGATTGGATGATCGATCGGCAGCGAATGGCAATCGTATACGTGCCCCGTGGGCATGCTGACGAGTGGTTGTCGAGATGGATTGAGCTAGAGGAAATGAGGTCCTTAGGCAACAGTTTGAACAATGGCGTTGGACAGCAGCATAGAATTGCAATGGCGCAGCAGTGTCGAAAGTGCCACGATTTGCAACCCGCTAACAAACCCAACGAATCATTGCAGCATGCGAGTTGGACTGTGTCGTTTCGTCAGGCAAATCAAAGCCCATTGGGTCAAGAGCTACTAGTGTCCGGTGATGCTTCGAATGCGTGCTGGAAATCCAAGAGACGAGCTGCAAACCTTCGCCAAATCACCAAATTCGATCATACTCCGCATCTTGCATTGCCAAAGATTAGCGATTGCCGTTCCTGCCATGTTTTGGAATCGAACCCAGCGGTTTTTTTGCAAGATCATGCGACCATCGCTTCAGCATCGCCGCATGAAGAGTTTGCGCCAATGCAAAAGGCTCAATGTGCAGGTTGCCATCAACCTAACGCAGCGGGCGAATCATGTACGCAATGCCACAGTTATCACGTGGGACTCAAGGGATGGCTTGAGGGTCGCGAGTAGTTCTATGGCGTAGCGTAGCAAGGCACAGTTCGCTTCTATACGTCGTGGATGACGGGAACTATAATTCGTGGTTGGCTGGTCTCGCACGATTATTTAACTAGAGGAAGATTATGATTCGTCACATTCTGCTCATTTGCATATTGGTGTTTTCCGTTGCAATTTCAGGTTGCGAGCGGAGCCATCCAGGTAACTATCTGCAGCCCGAAGTGGAAGCTCAAGTGAAGAAGAGTTTGAAACTCACTGAAATTCAAATTATTGCGGACCCAGCCGGTGGTTATTCGGGCATCGGCAAAACTGCGGACGGCGAGAGTTTCAAATTAAAGTTGACTCAAGATGTAGTTCAGAAGAGCCTAAATTGGAAAGCAGACGGAGATCGTGGATCGATAGAAGAAGGGAGTTTCAAATTCGAGTGAAATGGGCAGGGCTCAGGATTAGAATTTTCCGCATTCACGCAAATTTGAACTTTCTGCGCCAATACCATAGGGAATTACCTTGATATGGCTATAATGAATTCCCACTGCAATAAATCGCTTTTCACCGTTTATACCGCTAGCCCGGATTATTCACAGGGTATGTATTGATCAGCCGCAGGGCGTTAGCCCACGGTTATGGTCGCAATGACAACCGTGGGCTAACGCCCTGCGGCTAATGAATAATCCGGGCTAGCAAGCAATCCGTCGCGCGCCGAAATGAGAGACGAAGACTCGCTGATGCAATACCGCTCGACCACAATCATCTTAGCGACGTTTATCGCATGTTGCTGTCTAGAGTGGCTGGGTAACTCGAAGCCAATTTATGGATTGGATGAGATCGAGCGATCTGCCGAACAGACTCAGTTTTTTGAAAACAGAATTCGCCCTGCATTTGTTCAATACTGCGTCGAATGTCATTCCACTCAGACCGAGGCCAGCGGCGGACTATTGCTTGACTCAAGAGCAGGTTGGCAGGCTGGTGGTGACTCGGGAACGACCCTTGTTATCGGTGATCCCAGCAAGAGCCGTCTTCTCATCGCCATAGGTTACGACGATTCCACGCTAAAAATGCCCCCGGATGGGCGATTGCCCCAAGAGACGATTGACGCATTTTCAAAATGGATTGCAGATGGCGCGATAGATCCCCGCATCGCCAACGAATCCATTGGAGGCCCACAAGTTGGTTTGCAAGTGGAACGCGCACAAGATCATTGGGCCTATCGTCCCCTTGCTAGCGTCGAGATTGCGTCCGATGGACGTCAAAAATCTTCGATCGACAGCTTCATCAAAGCAAGGTTGGCAAAAGATAATATCACTCCAGCGCCAAGTGTAAGTCAGGCTGTGTTGGTGCGACGCCTCTATTTTGACCTCACTGGACTACCGCCACCTGCAAGCGAACTACAAACTCCGCAGGAGGCAGACAGGCCAGTTGACGCTGAAATCGAACGGATGGTCGATCGACTACTTATGTCCCCCGAATTCGGTGAACACTTCGCGAGAAAATGGATGGATGTCGTCCGTTATGCGGAGTCCATTACTCTCCGAGGCTTTGTCTTGCCACAAGCGTGGCGATATCGCGACTACTTGATTCAAGCGTTCAACGAGGACCGTCCATTCGATCAAATGATTCAAGAACAGGTTGCGGGGGATTTGTTAAAGCATGACGACATCGGCGAACGTCGATTGCAGATGGTGGCAACTGGATTCCTGGCACTTGGCAATACCAATCTAGAAACACAGGACAAAGCCAAACTTGAAATGGACTATGTCGATGAGCAGTTGGAGGTTATGGGGCATGCGTTTCTTGGCCAGACAATTGGATGTGCCCGATGCCACGACCATAAATTCGATCCAATACCGACTCGCGATTACTACGCCATGGCAGGCATCATGCGTTCATCGCTTGCCCTAGAACATGAAAACGTGTCGAAATGGATCGAGCAACCACTTCCGCTACCCATTGACGAAGAGTCGCGGTTCAATCGTCTCGCCGTAGAACTTGCCGAGGTCGACAAGCAAATCGGCTCGCTCAAGAAAGCCACGAACAAAGACGTTATCGACGACAACCGTGTGATTTTGGTCAAGGATTTACCAGGCGTGGTGGTCGATAGCCTGGATGCCAAGCTAGTCGGAAGCTGGACGGTATCGAATGCCGTCGGTCGCGTGATTGGAAACGGCTATATTCACGACGAGAACGCTGGTAAAGGAAAGAAAACGGCGACCTTCGAACCTCCGAATCTACCACCGGGGCAATACGAAGTGCGTATGGCATATACAGCGTCCTCCAATCGTGCCACGAACGCGATCGCCAGAGTTTTTAGTGCAGACGGTGAAGCGACGGTATTGATCAACCAGCAAAAAACTCCGCCAGAAGACGCTTTGTGGATTTCGTTGGGTAAGTATCGTTTCGAGAAAGATGGGCAAGCGTTTGTCCTGGTCACTAACGAACAAACAGATGGACATGTGGTCGTTGACGCGGTGCAATTCTTGCCGTTAGACCACGGTGCGACAGTCGTCGGCCCTACGATCGCAGGAAATGCGCAATCGAAATCGGATGCCAAATCAATTGGAACGGAACCAGCGACGAAGTCCGATGCAAAACTTGCGAAGCAGTTGAAGGAGCTTGATAGTCAAAAGAAA
>JAYVBW010000591.1:0-3400 GCA_043750255.1 Pirellula sp. | reverse complement strand
TTAGGCATGCCTCTCAGTCGCGTGATAGAAATCAGCGAACTGGTTCCAGACGATCCGAAGGTCACGATCAAAAGCGCACTCGAAGAAAGTGCAGATCTCAAAAAACTCTATGACAATGATCCAGATGTTCGCGAGCTGATCGACTTTGCGAGCAAGCTCGAAGGCATGGCTCGCAATATTGGAACGCATGCCGCCGCCGTCGTGATCGCCGATAAGCCACTCACCGAGTACGTACCGCTCATGCGAGTCTCGGGAAAAGAGGACATCATCACGCAATGGTCGATGGGCGATGTGGAAGCGGCCGGTCTGCTCAAGATGGACTTCCTCGGCCTTCGCAATTTGACCATTTTGTCTAAATCGATGGACATTATCGAGCAGACCACGGGCCAGAGAATCGATCCGCTTGACTTTCCACTCGATGACGTGGCCACCTTCGACTTGCTCAAACGTGGTGAGACCAAGGGGGTGTTTCAGTTAGAGAGCGGTGGCATTCGCGATCTGTTGCAGCGTATGAAGCCGGACCATTTTAGCGACATTATCGCTACCAACGCCCTCTACCGACCGGGTCCGTTAGAGGGAGGGATGGTCGATGAGTATGTGGCTGTCAAGAACAAGAAAAAGAAGGCTGAATACATACACCCAGTTCTCGAGGAAATTCTCGCAGAAACCAACGGGGTTATGGTATACCAAGAGCAGGTCATGCGCATATTGAATGGTCTCGGTGGCATTGATTTGGCCAAGGCGTATACCTGTATTAAAGCGATCAGTAAGAAAAAAGAATCTCTTATTGCCGCCAACGCGGAGAAATTTTTTGGCGGATGCCAGGAAAAAGGGCTCACAAAAAAGGAAGCCGAAGATTTTTGGAACATGATCCTCAAGTTTGCCGGCTACGGATTCAACAAAAGCCACTCGACCGCTTACGCACTCATCGCCTATCAGACGGCGTACCTCAAAGCGCATTACAAAGTGGAGTTCATGGCGGCTCTGCTGACCGGCGATATTCCAGGTCGCAATTTTAAACGCAAAGATGCTTTGGTCGAGCATTTGGAGGATTGCCAACGGATGAACATTTCCGTCGAGTACCCCAATGTCAATTCATGCGGGTCTGAATTTAGTGTGAGTGACAACAAGATCTACTTTGGCCTATCGGCGATCAAAGGTTGCGGCAGTTCGGCTGCAGAAGCCGTCGCCAAAGAAAGAACGAAAAATGGTCCATTCAAGGATATATTCAATTTTTGCGAACGCGTCGACGTGAACCAATGCGGGAGGGCTGCAATTGAAACCCTCATCAAAGCTGGCGCGATGGATTGCTTCCAGGCTAGGCGTTCGCAGATGATGGCTGTCGTTGAGAAAGCTCTGCAAGGAGGCGCATCGAAACTTAAAGATCGACGAAGCGGTCAAATGAGTCTGTTCGACGATTTTGAAGAAGCCGTGGAGGACGTCAAAATTTCGTTGCCAGACATTTCGGAGTATCCTGACAAAGTGAAACTCGTCATGGAAAAGGAGGTGCTTGGGTTTTACCTCTCGGCTCACCCTCTTTCCGAGTACGACAAGATTCTAAAAGCGTTTTGTTCTCATACTTCTTCGACTTTGAAAACTGCAAAGAACCGCGATGAGGTGCTGATGGGTGGCATGATTTCATCGATCAAGTTTGCACAAACACGCAATCCAAAGCCTGGCAAATCCTCCAAGTATGCTAACTTTGATTTGGAAGACATGGATGGTTACGTACGTAGTATTTGCTGGCCAGATGGTTTCGAAAAGTATGGAGAATTGATCCAGCCAGACGCCGTCGTATTGGTGCGTGGCACGGTCGACAAAAAGGGCGAGGAAGACGAGGTTTGCTTCATCGTGAATGAACTCATGCCTATCGAGGAGGCGGACACCAAGTTCACAACGGGCATTCACATTCTCTACGATGAGACCAAACATAAGCCGGAGTCGATCCGAAAGATCCGCGAGATTCTAAAAGGATATCCAGGACCCCGCGATGTGCTGGTCGCTATTCGTCTGGAATCGGGTGAGACCGTCCACGTCAAATCGGACAAGCAAAAGGTCGCGATCGCACCTGAACTGCGGTCACGACTCGACGATTTGCTCGGACCAGATAGCCATAGACTATTGATGACCAAGCCAAAATTAAAGAGCGGCGGTGTCAACGAACAACGACGTCGCAGAGACTAACTACTGATACACCTTCTGCAATTCAGGTGTCGATTTTTTGTCCAAACACGCTGCAATGTGGCGGACAGCTTGTCGCAATCTCGCCTCATTTTCAACAAGCGACATTCGAAGATAGCCTTCGCCGACGGGGCCGAAGCCGCCGCCTGGACTAACGGCGACGTTACCGTGTTCGAGCAAGTGCATAGCAAAATCGACCGAGTTCATTTGCGAGGCCCATGGCTCAGGAATCTTGGCCCATAAAAACATGCCCGCCTTCGGAACGTTGACTTGCCATCCGATTCTTCGCAATCCATCCATCAAAACGTCCCGTCGACCTTGGTAGATCAATGACTGCTTCTCAACCGTCGCTTCAGTATCTCGCAAAGCAACTATGGCTGCAATTTGGATAGCTTGGAACATGCCATAATCATAGTACCCCTTGATCGTGGCCAACCCTTTGATCATGTCCGCGTTGCCAGCGCAAAAGCCGACTCGCCAGCCAGCCATGTTGTACCCCTTGCTCATCGTGGTAAACTCCACCCCTACTTCTTTCGCACCGGGCGCCGACAAGAATGACGGAGGAACATAGCCATCGTATGCAACATCGGCGTAAGCAAAGTCGCTAATGACCATCAGGCCGTACTTCTTTGCAAGCTTCACAACGTCTACGAAAAACTCTGGCTCGACAGTTACCGTCGACGGATTATGTGGATAGTTGATTATAAGGAGCTTTGGCCTCGGGTAGAAATGCTCGCAGGCATACGCAATGTTAGAAAGGTACTTTTCTGTGTTGGAAACATCGAGAGCTACAACATTTCCCGACGCAAGAATGACTGCGTACATGTGAGCGGGAAAATACGGTGCCGGAATAATGGCCGTGTCGCCCGCGCCCATTAGCGCCAAACACATGTGCGAGAAACCTTCTTTAGATCCCAAACAAACGATCGCTTCTGTTTCTGGGTCCAGCCGAACACCGTACTTCCGAAGGTACTTGCTGGTGAATTCACGACGCAGATTTAAAATTCCATTGGCTTTGGAATAACCGTGGTTGCCAACGTCCGAAGCTGCCTCTGTTAACTTTGCGATGACCAATGGATCAGGCGGATCGGACGGATTCCCCATCCCCATATCGATGACATCCTGACCCGCACGCCTTTTTTGGTAAAGCAAACTATTGATGCGACCAAAGAGGTACGGAGGCAATCGGTGAACTCGAGGAGCCCACTCCACTTTGAAA
>JAYVBW010000590.1:0-3620 GCA_043750255.1 Pirellula sp. | reverse complement strand
CTGGCCAACGAAGGATAGAGAATTCCGTTGATGAGACTGCTCTTGCCACTACCGCTAGGGCCTGTCACCGCAGTAAAGCAACCCAGCGGAATAGCAACGTTGATGTTGCGAAGTGTGTTGGCCCTGGCACCGTTGATTGTTAACCAACCTTTGGGCGGATCGACAAAAGAGGACCAATCGTTGCACGCCGCCGCGATGTCAGTGGGAATGGCAATGCGACGCTGGCTTGGCACTTCAATGCATCTGGCACCGCTGATAAACGGGCCGGTGATCGAACCCTTTTGCTTCACGATTTGCTTGGGCGAACCTTGAGCAACGACCGTACCTCCTAGCGGCCCGGAACCGGGCCCAAAATCGCACAACTGATCGCTGCTAGCAATGACATCGCGATCATGTTCAACAACCAACAGCGTATTGCCAAGGTCCCGCAATCGGTGCATGGCTCGAATAAGCCGATCGTTGTCCCGTGGGTGCAAACCGATCGTCGGTTCATCTAGAACATACAATACGCCGCACAATCCGCTGCCGAGTTGGCTTGCCAATCGAATACGCTGGGCCTCGCCACCTGAGAGTGTATTAGCCGATCGATCCAGCGTGAGATACTCCAAACCTACATCCGCCAAAAACTGCAAACGCTGCGTGATCTCGCGATGCAGCTCGCCAGCGATCTTCATTTCGCGGTGTTCCAATGTCCAAGTTTTCGTCTCCGCCAGCAGTTCACCGATCGGCATGCGACAGATGTCTGCGATAGTAAACGATCGGAATCGAGCATGTGCGGCCTCGGCACGAACACGAGCACCGCCGCACGCTGTACAGGGCACCTCCGCCAGGAATCGCGACAGCCTCATACGCAAGCCGATATTCGAATTCGATGCCAGTTCTAACGCAGGAAACACGCCTCGATAAAAAAACGTCATGGCTACCGTTCGGTCCGTATGCTTGGCGAACGATCCAGGCGATTCCATATCGGATTTAAATACTGTTATTTCACGATCCGGCAAGCCATGGTACAGAATCGAGCGTTGTCCAACTGGCAACTGCCCAACAGGACGATTGAGCGGTATCCCCGACTCGCGACTCAGCGCACGCAGCATGGCTCGAGCGAGTGGGTTTTCAAGGTCTGGCCATAATAGCATTGCCCCATCCTCGAGCGATCGATGTTCATCGACGGATGCTGCCGGATCTGTTCCGGTTTGTGTGCCCAGTCCACTGCAACTAGGACACCATCCGACGGCGGTGTTGAATGAAAAGCTGTGAGGCGTTAAAGACTGAAAGGACAGTCCGCAGGGAGCGCAAGCCAACTGCAATGAAAACGTATGCGTCTCCCAGTGCGCTTCGGCTCGATTGTCGTCTACGATGGCTAATTGGATCACGCCATTTCCCATGGTCAACGCGGTTGCGACGCTATCGCTCAGGCGTTTTCGGTCTTTGCCATCCAATCGAATGCGATCGACTACAAGCTGTAGTTCGTAGCGACTCTTCTTCTGCAAAGATGGCACTAGATTGATTTCGTGCGTGCGACCGTTGATGCGGACTCGGACGAAGCCATCCCTCTGGAGATCCTCAAAGAATTGCTCTGGTGTTTGGTTCGCATGCGGTGTGATTGGAGCCAATAGCAACGCTCGTGAGCCCGCCTGGGTTCCAAACGCCATCAATCGATCGACGATCTGATCGCTTGTTTGCGTACTGACAGGCTGGTCGCAGCGGGTGCAATGCATTTGTCCCAAACGTGCGAAAAGAACGCGAAAGTAATCGTAGACCTCCGTTACGGTGCCCACGGTACTGCGAGGAGTGTGGGACAAGTTGCGTTGTTCGATGGCGACCGAGGGACTCAAGCCATCTACTCTTTCGACGACGGGCTTTGGCATCTGCCCAACAAACTGGCGTACGTACGGGCTCAAGCTCTCGACAAAACGCCGTTGACCTTCGGCATAGATAGTATCCATGGCCATGGACGTCTTGCCGCTCCCGCTTTGGCCGCAGAAAACTGTCATTTGATTGCGTGGGAGCGTGAGATCGATATTTTTCAAATTGTGTTGCTGTGCACCGACGACTTGGATGTCTTGCAGTGCGAGGCTTTTTCCAATGCGTTTTTTGGAACTTGCTGGCGCTTTGTTTGTTTTGTTTTTTGACTTCGAATTGGACCGGGCATGGGTTTCGAAGTATTTTTTCAATGCAACGCCGGTGAAGGACTTCTTTTGTTTAGCGATCGCTTCGGGGGTACCTTGGCAAAGGATCGTGCCACCTCCATCGCCGCCTTCAGGTCCCATGTCGATGACCCAATCAGCAGCTTGGATGAGATCCAAATTGTGCTCGATCACAATAACGGTATTGCCAAGCTCGACTAAGCTTTGCAGCACTTTCAGCAGCAAATCGATATCGTAAAAATGGAGCCCCGTTGTCGGTTCGTCCAAAACATACAGCGTTTTTCCAGTTGCACGGCGACTGAGTTCACGCGAGAGTTTGATGCGCTGTGCTTCGCCCCCAGACAACGTTGGCGACGGCTGACCTAGTTTCAAGTAATCGAGCCCGACGTCGTGCAGCGTCTGAAGTTTTTCGTATATTTTCGGAAAGGCTGAGAAGTGTTCGAGAGCCTGCTGGACGTCTAAGTCTAAACAATCAGCGATCGATTTGCCTTTGAACTCCACTTGCAATGTCGGTCGACTGTAGCGTTTACCTTCGCAAATTGCACAGGGAACCCACAGGTCGGCTAAAAACTCCATGTCGAGTCGGTTGGCACCATGGCCATCGCAAGCCGAGCATCTTCCCTGTTCGGTATTAAAACTAAAAGTACCTGGCGTGAATCCGCGTCGTTTGGATTCTGGCAGTTCGGCGAACAAGTCACGAATATTGTCAAAGAGTTTGACGTAAGTTGCAGGGTTGCTACGCGGTGTTCGACCGATAGGGCTTTGGTCGATATCGATAATTTTGTCGAGATGCTCTATTCCATCAATCGCATCGTGAGCGCCCGGCGTATCCTCAGCTCGTTGAAGCGCATTGCGTAGGGCTGGCGATAGGATATCGCTAATGAGCGAACTCTTGCCACTGCCGCTGACACCGGTAACAGCGACAAAACATCCGAGCGGGATTTCAACGTCGATGTTTTTTAGGTTGTTGTGTCGAGCGCCACGAACTTGGATCGTCTTGCCATTCCCTTTGCGTCGTTCCGATGGTCGATGAATTTGGCGTGTGCGATTGAGGAAGCCGCCCGTGATACTGTTCGGATTGGCAGCGATATCCTCAATGGAACCCGCTGTCAGCAATTCGCCACCGCGAACGCCTGGGCCAGGCCCGAAATCCACAATCGTATCGGCCGCGCGCATGGTGTCTTCGTCGTGCTCGACCACGATGAGCGTATTACCTAGATCACGCAATCTTTCCAAGGAAGAAAGCAATCGATCGTTGTCTCGTGGATGCAAGCCAATCGATGGCTCATCGAGCACATAAAGGACACCCACTAATCCTGCACCGATCTGACTAGCCAATCGGATGCGTTGAGACTCGCCACCGGAAAGTGTGGGTGCAGTTCGTTCCAAGGACAGGTACGACAGTCCGACGTCGAGCAAGAACTGCAATCGGGCCCGTACTTCTTTGATCGCTTCGCCTCCAATAGTGATTTG
>JAYVBW010000589.1:0-8181 GCA_043750255.1 Pirellula sp. | reverse complement strand
CAAATTGCAACTTCGCTGGCATCGAAGACTTCGGCTCTCGATAAGCGTCCCATAACGATTCTCCCGAAAGAAGGTTTTCTGGCAATTGCGAAGATTTTTCATTCCAAAAATTAAACCAAACGGCAATTCCATATGCAACTACCCACCCGAAAAATTGCTGTGTCCCCAGCCTTCCCCAGCCTTCCAAGCGACTTGGATCGTCGTACGCTTCCCATCTACATCTGGACGTAGCCGTAGCTGCCTTACCCAGCGTCACGCACCTTCCACACGTTGGTTCAATCAATGTGGACATTGCCGAACGCCGATTCGACTACGCGTTTGGGATCGGACCAGCTCCTGATTCTGATCGTTGATGGAAGGACTTGGCGAACATTCTCAAAACGGTGTAAAACCTGTGGTTGATTTCATCATCCACAGACGCATATGGTCGACTTTCAATTCACCAAGTTCGAATTACCACAGTCTGTGGCAGTCGACGAATGGGTTCGCAAATTGGGTTATCGGCCACGCTAAGCGTCTGCCAAGATGCCGAAGCGCGACGTATAACGCGCGCCTCGATCAGCATTCTCAGGCGAGAAATTCCTTTGATTGCCGAAAAGTCGGTTTATCAAAAGTGACCAGACTGACGCTGTAGATCGCATAGAATACTCCTAACATTCTGTATATAATGGGAAGGTCTTTGCAGCGCGCCGCGAGACAAACTGGCAAGTGAGCAGTGTGGTTAGCGCATCTCGCTCATCGGCCGGGTTTTTTTGTGTTTTCAGTGGTCAGTTTTCGCTCGCCACTGCTCTGTACTGACTCATTCATCGTGGGCTCGATGACTTAAGGATTCGCGACTCCCATCACCTTGCGGGCTTCGCGCTGCAGTATCTCGAGGACAACTCGCTGGTGCCAGTTAACGGAATGTAGACGGAGCCAATTGGAGGAATTAAGCTGGGCGTCCACGGCGGGTCGGACGAGAACTTTCTGAGTGTATGCCTCAGCCTTTTCGTACCAAGCTTGGGATTCCGCGAACCGACCCAGGTCATGGCAGGCCATCGCCAAAAAATACCATGTGTATCCCGGCAAGAGATCATAATAAGATCCGGGTAAAACGATGCTCCCAGATTGTTCCCAGTTACGACTCTCCTCGATTAATAAGTCGAAAGCCTCCTTAGGATGCCCTGCGCGATAGAGCAGCGCGCCCAAGCTTCCCGGCCTTGAATACGACCCGTCCACCCTCGATTCGCGTAAGATCGTCAGCATGCGCTCGAAGTCGGTGACGGCCTCGGGAATTAGTGCACACGTCCAGGCGCGGATTTCTGCCTCAGGGATCCATTCCTCAGGATCGCCCACAAACGATCGTTCGCAAATATCGCGATATTCATCGACTTGCCCGATCATCAGGTGAATGATTGCCTGTTGATAGCGTTCTACCGAATTCTGTTTCAGTTTTGAGGTATCTGTCAGAGCCTCGGTCCAGCGTCCAAGCTCTGCATTCATGTCGAGGTGGGCACGCAAAACGTGGGTGTCGTCCGGATCTAGATCGAGGGCCGCCGTCAGGTCCGCCATTGCCGCCTCTAGGTGCTTCTGCCGGGCGTGGACCTTGGCACGAAAGAGTCGATAGGACGGTCGGCTGGGTGCCAGTCCGATTGCCAGCGTAATTTCGGCTAGAGCCCCCGGTAGATCCTCTCTTTCAAAATTCTGCCGAGCGAGTCTTTGGTGAACACTGGACAACGATCGGCGCTGGTCAGATCTGGAAACCAAATCATAGCCAGCCGACGCATCCCAGATTTGAATCAGCCCGTGGTCGTCGCCAGCAGTCAGCCGTGTGCTATCGGAGGACCATTTCACGGCTGTCAGCGATTGCGTGCCGTCTGCGAGTGACAACAGTTCATCTCCGGTCAACGGATCCCAGACTTTGAGACTGCCGTCATCACTAACCGACGCCATCCGAAGACCATCGGGCGACCAGTCAAGAGCATTGGCCGCCGCCGTGTGCATCTGAGCGATCGTCAATGGGCGCCCGGTCGACGCATCCCGCACTACGACTTGCCCAATCCCGTTACCGGCAGCGAGCGATTCCCCGTTGGGATGCCACGCCACAGCAGTAGCTACGATGCGTGATGACCCGAGACCGACCTTTAATAACCGAATCTTGCGCTCGACGTCGAAGACATGCACGTGTCCCATGGCGGCCTGGTTTCCGTTGTCTGTTGAATCACCGCCCCCGGCGATTGCAAGGCGAGAATTGTCGGATGCCCAGGACGCTGCTTCGACGAAAGGTCCTTGCCATGTGAACTGCCGCTGTCCTCCGGGAATCTCCCAGACATCGACTTGCCGACTGGTCCGCGCGACGAGACGTTTGCTGTTCGGCGACCAGAGCATTGTTGGTAATCTGTTTTCGCGGTGAATTCCGCTGAATTGAAGTTCACATACAGTCTTATGCGGCTCGACGTTCTCGACAAGAATCTTGAAAACGCCCTCCGCGCCGGAAACCGAGGCGCGTAGCTGGCCGTTGGGGCTCGTGGACTCTCGAGTCTTGGCGGCAAATGAAGTAGTTTGTACAGCCTCGCCCGTCGCAGGATTCGATGTCGTCCGGGCGCTGTCACCGAGGCTTGTCAGCAACCGATTGTTCTCGCTCCACGTGAATGATTGGATTGGTTCGGACAACCTTTGGAATGCCATAGGCTGGCGAGGAGCGGGAACTTCCCAAACCTTTACAGTTCCGTCGCTACATCCTGCCGCGACTTGACTTCCGTTGGGATTCCAAGCTAACGATGTGACTGCCCCTTGATGGCCTCGCAACACAAAGAGCTGGCGGCCTTCTGCAGCGTCCCAGATAATCGCAGTGCCGTCGGCACCACCTGATGCGAAAGCTGCTCCGTCAGGGCTGAATGCCACCGCCGCGACCGGTCCCGCGTGGGCGGGGATCTCTTGAGTCTCCTGCCAGGAAACCGTTTCAATCAGGAGACACTTCCCCCTTGTTCCCAGGACGAGTTGTTGCGGCACGGAAGAACTCATCGATATAGAATGAAAATTAGCATCGGATAGCAGTTCACGCAATAGTTCCCCGGTCTGGGCATCCCAGACTTTGACGCCTCCGTCTCCAGCGGTTACGAGTGTTCGGCTATCGGCAACCCAACAGCTCGCATTGACGTGATGGGAATGCCCGCGAAGAACGTGGAGACATTTCCAGGTTTCGGCATCCCAGATTCTGGCAGTCTTGTCCATGGCTGTCGTCGCAAGCCGGCTGCCGTTAGGACTCCATGTGCACGAAACAAGGCTAAACTCATGTCCTCGAAGAACATGGACTTCATCCGTCCGGCGGTCCCAGATGCGAACGGCGTTCTCGTTGTCGACGCTCCCCCATGCCAAACGCTGACTGTCGGGACTCCAGGCTACTCCACGTTTGAAATTAGAGCTGAAGCTGAACCGGCGCACCCGCTCACCGGACCTAGCATCCCAGACAATGGCGTCGCCATCGTAACTGGTCGTGGCTAGATGTCGTCCGTCGGGGCTCCAGGCGAGCGAACTAACGTGACTGTAGTGCTCGCAGAACGTTCGACCCTCTTGGCATCGGGAGAGTAAGTAGAACCATTCCCAGCCTCGTCTATCCGCTCGCTGTGGATTTGGAAGATGCGCGACGAGCGACTGGTAAAGGCGAGAAACGTTTCCGGTTTTCAGATCGACGAGTCCGAGTTGCATCTCCGCTCTGTATTGTTGGCGATAAGTGGAATCTGCATTCTGCAGCGCCAAATTTTTGGCTTTCTCTGCGTCCGTCCTAGCTTCAACCTCGGCAATACGTGCTTCTTGTTCGCTGAGAAATCGTTGTTCGGAAACATACTCGGCCTTTGTGGCACGAACCGCCTGCACGATGCTAGCTATCGATCCCACGAGCATAACGCATGTAATAGCCAATCCTGTCACTAGAAGTGATTTGTTTCTCCTTGCCGACTTGCGGCAACGATACCAAAACGTGGGAGGGCAAACTAGGACCGGTTCATTGTTTAGGTATCGCTGAATGTCCTCTTCCAGGGCGGTAGCGGATTGATAGCGGCGGGTTCGGTCCTTGTCGAGCGCTTTCATGACTACCCAGTCCAGTTCGTTGCGGACTTGCTTCTGGAGCTTTCGAGAATCGACCTGCTGGTTGTTGGTTAACGTGGTGAGCGCCGCCGCGTTCAAGGTACTGATGCGATCGCTTGGCCGCGGTGGATCGTCAAACTGGATCTTGCGACGCATTTCGTCGTAACCTATTTTGCTCATCGCCTCCTTAGTAAATGGGGTCGTGCCGGTGATCAATTCGTACAATAGTACTCCCAGCGAATAGATGTCGCTGCGTGTGTCGACATCAACGCCACTCAATTGGGCTTGCTCGGGGCTCATGTAAAGTGGCGTGCCAATCATTTGCGAGAAGTTGGTGCAGAGAGTGCGTTCGGTCAAGCGTTGAATGGTAGATTTGGCGATACCGAAATCGACGACCTTTGGGACCGGCCTCACGTCGTGCAATTCGACGAGGATATTTCCAGGCTTAAGATCGCGATGGATGATCCCTTTTTGGTGTGCATGCTGAACGGCACCGCAGATGGTTACCAGCAGTTCCAATCGCTGGCGAGTTGTTAATTTGTGCGTATCGCAATATTCGGTTATCGGAATGCCTTTAACCAATTCCATCACAAAGTAAGGTCGACCCGATTCTGTCGCACCCGCGTCGAGTATTTTGGCGATATTTGGATGATTCATCATCGCGAGTGCTTGCCGCTCGGCCTCGAATCGAGCGATGACTTGACCGCTGTCCATACCAGGCTTTGTTATCTTAATTGCTACCCGACGTCTTACGGGTGCTACTTGCTCAGCCATAAAAACGATTCCCATTCCCCCTTCACCTATTTGCTCGTGCAGCTTGTAATTGCCAATGCGACTGCCAGCCTTCTCTAGAGTCGGCAGGGCCATCGTATCGCTGATGCCTGGTGCCCGAGAATTGAGAAATCCCCCGGCACGGAAATGGTCTGCCACCAAACGCGAAACCTGTTCGCGTAACTCATCATCGGTACCACATGCGCGATCTAAAAAGACTTCACGCTCAGCGGCGTCGTTGATTTCTATAGCTGCGCAAAGCAGCGTTTCAAGGTGGCAATTAAGTTCGGCTGACATAGCGGATCTCTTCAAGGTCTAACGAAGTGGCTAATCAATATCTTCTATGAATCGATTGATGAGTGGAAACGTGCTTCAATTCGTAATTTGTAACCGTTCAATCTCCGACTGTTTTCAATTCGACTTCTGTGGTTTCGGCGAGTTGTCCATATAGCCAAGCGCGAGCAAATATCCAGTGACGACGAGCAGTGGCTACAGAAATTCCAAGGCAAGCAGCTGCTTCTACTTGTGACACGCCCGCAAAAAATTTCAACTCAACCAATTGTGCATGCCGCGGATAAACTTGCCCAAGTCGCTCAAGGGCTTCGTTAAGGTCCAATAGTTCGTTTGGAGCCATCGACTCGGGTGATGCTACGTCGACCAACTGCCCTCGCCGTCTGTCTCCTCCACGTTTTTCTCCTTGTTTACGTCTCGCGTTGTCCAAAAGGATGTATTTCATCGCTTTAGCCGCGGCACGAAAAAAATGCTGTCGACTGAGCCAAGTGCGAGGATCTAAGTCGCTATTCGCTTCGGAGCCAGCTGAAATTAAGTCATCAAAGCTAGAAGTTCGTCCGTCAGAAGCGGAGTCGGGCACAACGTTCTGGAATGGCAAATTGCCGACGAGTCTTATGTATGCTTCATGTACGAGGGCGGTCGCCTGAAGCGTTTGCCCGGGCTCTTCCGCTGCCATGCGTGCTGCCGCGAGTTTTTTCAGTTCTTCGTAGACTAGCGGCAGCAGTTTATCGGGTGCAGTTGGGTCACCCGATTCGATCTGCGCCAGTATTTGTGTTATATCCGACATTCTGTGGTTCTTAAAATAGCTCGGTCACATTGGCGAGTGCGCTGTACATTACGCAAAGTATAGCGATGTCGGGTAAGTGCTCTTAGCAACATCACTTAAAAATCGATTGGAGCAAATTATCTGCAATTGTGTGTTGCGGATCATCCAGATATTCATCAGCAATCGCAAGATCCACGCTGTTGCGCTTCCTTTCGGGTCGACGTGACATAGCGGTATTCGCTTCAAGCGTGCCTGCTGTTCCAAGTACAATCTCCGCGGGTCCGGTCAACTGACTCACCAGCTTGCCGCCGTCTTGCGACAGGCCAGTTGTGCTTTGCGACGAATTTACAGTGCCTTCAACGCTTAACGAAGCGCTGCCCGATAGACTTGGAGACACATTCCCGTTAAGAAGTAGCGGAGCCGCAGAGACCGCTTGATCAAATGCCATCAGAAAGATGTCCTTATCCCCAGAACTGGTCAGCGTGCCGCCGGTTGGGAAGTCCGCAACTGCTTCGAAAAATCCTGATACGTAAAGTGTCGTACCACGGAGGCCGATGACTCGTGCTCGGTCAATTCCGGTGCCACCGATTCGCCAAACCTGCTGATAATCACCCGCAGTAGTGTTCAGCTTGAGCAGGAATGCGTCACTTGACCCTCGGCTGGAAACCTCGCCGCCATTCACGCCGGGATTGAAGTCGACTGACGACGAAAAGTACCCGCTAACGTATAAACTTCCTGTTAATGGATCGATAATAGTACTTGAAGCTCCACCTCCGCCGAACTGTTTAGGCCAGACGAGCGCACCATTTGCTTTAGAGTACTTCGCAACCGTCGCGCCGACAGCATTGGAACCGGTTACATACAAAGCGTCTCCCTCACCAGCAACATAATTCCCGTCATTCATAGACTGAACCCAAGTTGGTGTTGCAGAAGCTGAACTTGCATACTTGGCGATGAAAGAACCGCTTACATTTTTGACTCCCGCACCTGGGTCCAGATCAACCGTCCCTTCGACGTTTCCCACGAGAAATAGCGAAGTGCCGTCAGTTTCAAGCGATGAGCCATTGTCCGAACCGGATCCCCCAAACTGCTTAACTGACCCGTAATTCCCATTCGTGTCGAGTGTTAACAGAAAGCCATCGAACTGACGGTTTTTGCCACTTCCAACCGGTGTGAGCGAAACAGTGCCAGGCCCAGGATCAAAATCGGTTGTCCCCTGAAATCGTCCGGTGATATGAACTTTGGTCGTATTCGTGGCCAGATCATGGCTCACAGCAATATCAGAAGGGATACTGGAGGCAGTTCCGCCAATCTGTTTTGACCATACGGTACTACCGTTCGTAGCATCTAGTTTCACTATGAATATGTCAGGTGCCGCACCTGCGCTGGTTAAGTTGCCGGCAGGCCCGCCAAAACTTGCTGTTCCGGAAAAGATGCCTGTCACGTAGAGAAAATTGCCTGCCTGTTCGGAAGAATACACGGATGCTCGAGCGTCGTCATTAAAGTAAGTTCCTCCGAAGCTACGTGCCCAAATCATGGATCCATCGCTGGCGTACTTGGCAGCAAACGCATCCAACCCTCCTACGCTAGTCAAGTTAGTAGTCCCTGGTCCGGGATCGAAATCGGCCGGCTGAGAATTGTATTGGCCGGAGATATAAATATTTCCACTCGGATCCATGGATGGAAATACATTGGTCGTCTCACTGCCGACTCCACCGAACCCTTCTACCCATGAGGCGAGAAGATTCCTGAATTCCAGTCGCTCGAATCTAAGCGTCGGCGCTTTGCGGCGACGATCAACCGAGGCCACGCGAGTTCGGCGAGTTTCGATCCAGCCAGACATCGCGTGCGAAATTGTCTGAAAGTTGAAAGGGTTCTTTTTCATAGTGTTTGGCTCCATATGCCTGCAGGTATGTAAGGAGACGAATTGCGCACGGAGCTGGCCATCCGCTGCTATCTCATGGACTCTGCATATAAAAGCGTAAACGGCGCTCGTCACCGCTCACAGGAAACAGGGTTTTTCGGAAAAATCCGCAAACTTGCCAAAATACTTGGCTGCGTTCATCCAGATCCCTACCAGTGTGAAGCGAATAGGCCATCGCTTGGAAAACGTCATGCTTCAGCTGGGATTACCACAACCTCGCGGTTGAAGCGGGGGAGACGGGGGGAGACGGGGGACACAGGACATTTTTGAGATCGTGTCGTATGCATTGCAAACTGATGACTTGACGCTTTTCATTAATAGGCTTTGTCCGAATGCTTGCCAAAGTTGCGGCCAACGACCAAGA
>JAYVBW010000588.1:0-6945 GCA_043750255.1 Pirellula sp. | reverse complement strand
CAAAGAACTCTTCGAAGTCGATTTTGGCTTCGTGATTTGTGCCGTGATCGACTGCATCGCGTCTGGAGCATACATAGTCATAATGGGTCGAACTTTGGGAGCAGTTGCTTCACGGACTCGCAGTTCCGCCGGGATGGCCGTCGCCATGACACCCTCGTCGAGCGGAATGAGTTTTCCATATTTTATCGACTGCAACCGAAGTCCATTCTCAAGTAAGAGAGCGACGATTGCCGTCTGTGTATCGGCGTCAAGAATTTGCCATTCCGACCAACTCCAGTTCACCGGCTGTTCGGAGTAGACGCCACGTGTAGGTTTGCTGGCAACGATGTCGAAAACCACTTGATCGGAAACCGCCTCTCGTAACTCAATCTCCAAAATGCGTCCCGAAGTGTTGCCCGCTTCCGACCGATCGAGCGTATTCCAGCGGGAAATGAGGGGCGACTGGACTGTTCGCACTTCAAATTCGTTCGGAATCGCAATCTGGAACTTATTCTCTGCTCCGTTCAGCACGTTGATCATGACCCGTTGAGTAACTTGTTCGTACGCTTCCGTGATCTCAGCCAAAAGAAAACTCTTCGCTTCCAACGCTCGTGTGTCCCGGAGCATCTTGTTGTTCAACGTCATGACCATACTGTACGAGCATTTCAAAAAGCAATCCTCGGATCGATTTGGAATCCATTCGAACTGAGTCGTGTTCGTTGCGGAATCCACTGTGCGAGAACGAACATTTGCTCCCGAAAGAATCTCTACGTTACCGGGCACGTTCATCGTCCATTTGTTCGCTGCCGCATGGGGCAATGCGATTGTCAACGTTTGTTGTGCTGCTGATGTGCTAACGGCGGCTACCATCTTGAGGGTTAGCCGATGGCGTCCTTTTTCATTCAAAAATAATGTCGCGCCAGGGTGGTTCGCATCGAGCGATGGAGAAAGCATCGCTGGCTTGTCGTCAACGGATGCTTCCAGTAGCCCGACATGTTGTAACGCCAGATGAACCGATTGCAGTCCAGGTTTAAGGACCTCGATCGTGAGATTGCTCTGGATAACAGCTCGACCAGTCTCAATCGTTATCGTGTGCAAAGCGTTGAGCATAACTACGCTGGTTGGAATCTTGCTCTCGTCCATTTGCTCCTGGCGAGCAACCGCGAGTTGTTCAGGAGTCACGTTGGCCTTTTTGAGAAGATCATCGTATTCTGAACGGGTCATGAACATGCGTTCATTCTTACCGCCGAGCAATACCGGCAAATCTGCGAAAGGAACGCGAATCTCACGGGTCGGTAAATTCGGCAAGTCCTTTCGGGATTGAGTTTGTGCGAGGGATGCGTTCTCGATGACGGCCCAGGACATCGCAATGGCAACCAGACTCGCAACCGTGCGACAGCATAACGCGCCGCGCACGCGAGTGAAGGCTGTTTTGTTTTGCTTAAACATTCTCGTTTCCCCCGAATACTTCCTCGGTCACAGATGCTTGCATCATAGGTGACTCCAGAGGTTTCTCCATTGCGTCCTTAACTGTGTCCTTAACAGTCTGTCGCGTATTGAGCCATTGAATTATCTCACGCGTCCCCCAAAGAACGAGAACCATCAGTCCACCGATCACCGACGAGGTGTTCAAAAGTTGACTTGCAAACGTCGAGGCAAACGCGCCTACTGCCATCACGGTCGCCGTCAAGGCCGCAACGGCTACGACCTTTTTCTGAACCGAACTAAACAAGAACAAGAAACCAAAGCAGAGAAGGACGACGATGACGGCGGCCGACCACCACCTTTCATCCAGTGCTACTAACTTTAACGAACCTGCTGCTCCGTCTTCGGGACGCAATGCGGAGTATAGGTACATGACGCCATCTGTCTGAAAATCCGTTGCCCTGCTCGTATTCAATCCGTCCTTGACCCAATTCATGAGTGCATTTGCATCGAGATTGCATTGCGGTTCGGCTTTCCAAGCACTTGTTTGAAGCGCAAACTCGTTTGTCCAAGGGCCGTTGGAGGCCAGCAGCGTTCGTTCTTTGGGCAAGAAGACACCAAGGTAAGCGGTCTGTACGGCGGGTGCGTCAGGAAATGCTGGTAGATCGATCTGTTTTTGGTCTCCAGGTGTGGTGTATCTCAATTCAACCATCAAAGCCTGAGTTGGGTCGTTGCCCGCGAGTGGTATAAAGAGTTGATTCGCACTTCCCCGTTCTAACGAAGCGCTCTGGCCATTGATCCGCAGCGGCTGCGAATCAAACTCGGCCCCTTCCGGTAGCTTGAGTGATAGCCGCTGACTCGCGTTTCGCATTCGATAGGTTGCATGGACACCTATTCGATTGCTTCGTGTCACTACCGCACGAACAAAAGCGCGTTCGATACTGGTTTGCTTGACGTGCTCAAGTGCGTATCGGGTAGCAGCGATCTGCATGGCCCAATCCGATTGATATTCGAACGCTCGCGATGCGTCTGGAAACGACGTTCCAGGCATGAGATCATATCGAGGATCGATGGGCCTCAGTCCGCTACTGCCCTCCTCCAGTTGAAGGTCGATGGAGTCTTTTCGATTTAAAACGACTTGTCCCCATGCTTGATCCACGTTGCGAGGCACCAAACGGGGGATATCAATCTTAACTCGCTTTCCAATTTCAAGACCGTCCAGTCGCTGCTGCCAGCTCAACTGTACTGTCCGCTCACCCAGCCATGGCGTATCACCTATCAGCTCCCATGCAATGTAGCCCTTGTCCAAGTCGGCGGGAGGCGGATTTACGATCGTTTCGCGAATTCCGGGCGTTGCCATTCTAATTTCACGAGCAAGCGATTCCGGTACATCCAATCGGAGTGAAACGAGACTACTGTATTGAACTTTTGTGAACAGCGTAGAAGTGAATTTGACCGAGCCAGGTTCCACCATAGCATCGAGCATTTGGCGTACAGTTACAAACGGCTTCTTGCGCTCGATCTCTAGAGAAAGCGTTACCGGCTCGATCGCATGGGCCAAAATCAAAATTTCAGACAGCGAGGGGAATCGCTCTCGGAAGGTAGATGGCCACTTTGCTCTCAACTCTGCGATAACTCCATCGCGAACGCCTAACTTTTCCTTGGGGTTGATGCGTAGGCTCTCAGGCGCGTAAACTGAGATCATCCCGTCTATCCAGTGGACAAAGTCACCTGCGGATCTCGGAACAGGAACCGATAAAGTGCTGCCGCTGCCAGTCGGTGTAAGCAAATTCGGATCGCTCAGCTTTTTCCGCAATTGGATTAGCGTTCCGACGTGACCAAGTGCTCGTCGATTGAGGCTGACAATGAGGCGATTCTTTGAATCATTTGCAAAACGATACGCGTCGATCGAGGCAGCTTCGACATTGGCCGCTCCACGCCCAGAGACTTGCAATAACTCAAAATCGGGTGGGATGTCGAACTCAAGTTGAAATACGCCTGCATTGTCAATTTTGTGAGTCGACGTCAATTCGATAGTCAGTGTCTGTGGTTCGATGAACGCTTCGACAAACTGCTCCACGCGAATCGTTGGTAGTACTTTGTCCAGTTTAAGCTTGAGTTCATAAGGTACGGAGGTGAAACGGTAGGCAAACGTCCATGCTTCCTTGGCTAGTGCTTGCGGCAGCTCGGCTGGATCCAACTGCATTAAACCCTTTCGGTCCGTCGGTTCGGCTCGCAGCCCCTGACCCACCTTGATCGCCACAACCCCTTGTTGTCGGTTAGCATCCAAGCAGTCGAAGGGCAAAATCGATCTGACGGCTTCTGCTTTTGAATCCAGGGCCGACTCGAGCTCCACAATAAGACTTTGCGTTTGTCGAGCCGGCTCAAAAAGTTCAATGACTAACTTCGGCGCACTTTTCTGTTCAGCATTGACTGCCTCGATGGACCATTTGCGAACGTTCGGGTCAAAGACGTTAATGATTTTCTGTTCAGGCGGAAGAGCTATGGTAAGCTGTGTAAGCTCGGATCTATCGATCGAATAAAGAAATTGGGCAGTTGTTCGTGCCATTCCTTCCTCGATGGAGACACGCTGCTGAATTTGGACACTTGCCAACGGTGTCATGCCGGTCGCACCCTCGGATTTGGGTACCCACCCAATACGAATGTTGGGCGATACGCCGACGAACGCTAAGACTTCCGTTCCAACAGTCTTCTCGGTGTCCTTCTCGGTGTCGCTGCTTGTTTTGGTAGGCGACTCGGTCGTGGCAAGCATTGGATCGACTTTAACTTTTACACCGGAGTCCGGGATTCGGATCAGCCATTTGTTGACAGGGGCTTGAGGGGCCATAAAAGATACGCTGTTTTGACCTGGCGTTTTTTCATAAGCCTTTGCGTATTCTAGTTCGACTTGAATTCGAGTTGGTTTGGTTTCTTTGTTTTGAAAAAGAAGGGAATAGCCGTTTGCAGGGTCGTGCACGATGCGCGCAGGTTCGTTGTCGACGGTCGCGGTCAAAATAGCCGCGTCGTTCAATCGCAATGGGATTTTCTGCCAGCCGGAACGGAGTAGTTCTACGTTGATCAATGCCCGCACGACCATGATTTCTTTTTCGATCGTGGCCGTGTTTTCCGCGGATACCAGAATCACGTCGACTGGCGGCGAGTCTGGATCGGAGCGGTTTTTGGCAGATCGAGCTTCTTGCCAGAGTTTTTGAAATTGGTTGTAAGGAAGAAAGACGCCCCGTCCCTCCCGTTCAAAAACATCTTTGAGTTTGTCGTAAGGAATGTAGATGGTTTGTTCGCTTGCCGCCGCGCGTTCCGGTGGCTTCGGCTCCGTTTCCTGCTGCGCAAGACATGCGGCCAAGGAAGAACCAAGCGTGATCGAAGCAACGATGTATCGCAGCAAAACATCTCGTATTGACAAAGATTTGCAATGTTTTTTGCATGTTGAGAGCGACGAGAGCATGAGGAGCATCCAGAATTCGGAGGTAGTTCTCGGTGAAAAGGGGGCGTTGCCAACTTCAATCCTACACCGAGTAGACGTTGGGCATGCTCCGATGGTTTCACTATTTTCGCAAGGATGCCGACAAAATAGGATGGCTCTTAATGGGTTCTATTTGCATGGACTGGCGGCAAAATTTAGCCTCGGGCGCTGGTTATTCTGAGCAGCGTTCCGTCCCGAATTCCTAGGTTTGCAGTTTTTTTATCAAGGATTTGAACACTTCTCGGCGAACCACACTAAATTTGGAGTGCTCCGATTCATGGGAGCTTTTATATTGCTGGAATATGGCAGCGGAACGGGTGCCGTTTTTATTCTGTACTGCCGTTCGTAAGGTCCCAAATCAGATTGAAAGCGACTAATGGTATTTTGGCGAAAAAAGAAACTGGCCGACGCGTTCGAGAGCAACAAAATCGAATCAGACGATTCGCCAACTGCAAGTCCACCGAACGAGACAAAGTCGAATGTGACAAAGTCGGACGAGTCCAGCAATTCAGTCGGGAGCACTGTCGGGAGCACTGATGGTACAGCAGAAACCAATCTTTCGATTAGTTGGTGGCGGCGTGCGCTGTCTAAGACTAGCGATCTTCTTCGGACCGACATTCGGGACCTTTGGAAGAGCGAGGGACAGATTGTTGACGATGAATTTTTGAGTCAGCTTTTCGCGACGTTGGTCAGAACCGATATGGGTGGAACGACTGCTGCCAAAATTCGGGACTCGATCAGCGATACCTATCGCAGTCGCCGCATCGAATTGTCGGACGTCCTCAACGTGATTCGCGAACAAGTCGGGCAGTCACTCAAGAGCAAAGGTGCGGCGTTGAATATGGCCGCGTCCGGGCCTACGGTCATTCTTGTCGTGGGGGTCAATGGCTCTGGCAAAACAACTTCGATCGCCAAGCTTGCCCACCGACTTACGTCAGAGGGGAACCGAGTTCTTTTAGGTGCCGGGGATACGTTTCGCGCCGCTGCGGTAGAGCAACTCAAGATATGGTCGACGCGGATCGGATGCGAAATCGTTCACGGAGAGCATGGCGCTGACCCTGGAACCGTCGTCTACAAAACGGTTCAACGAGCTGTTGCGGAATCGTTTGATGTATGCATTTTGGACACGGCAGGACGTTTACAGACTCAAAGCAATTTGATGCAACAATTAGAAAAAATCAAACGCGTTATAGAAAAGCAAATCGAGGGGGCGCCGCACGAGGTGCTGCTCGTGCTCGACGCGACAGCGGGCCAAAACGCGATCAGCCAAGCCAAAGGGTTTTCGGAAGCGGCCGGTTGTACGGGTATTGTTTTGGCGAAACTGGACGGCACCGCCAAAGGGGGCGTTATCGTTCCGATCGCTGAGCAGTTTGGCTTGCCGGTAAAATTTGTCGGCATCGGAGAAAAACTGGAAGACCTATCGGTTTTCAGCCCCGAAGATTTTGCGAATGGACTTTTTTCGTAGCACCCACTTTGCGATTTCGTGAACCGGCGGGCGCTAGCCCTGGACCTGAACTCGGCGGCTAAGTCGCTTGAAGGCATTCAGCGATAGCTTCACAGAGCGTTGGCATTGTGGATGTCGACATGCCTGCGACGTTGATGCGGCCTGTACCGACAATATAAATGCCTCGTTCTTTCTTGAGCCAATCCGCTTGCATGCTATTTAGCCCGCTATAGGAAAACATACCTTTCTGGCGGCTTAGGAAATTAAAGTCCCGACTTGCGTTGGCTGCCTTCATTCCAGCGATAAACATCGCGCGCATCTGAGAAATTCGGTTTCGCATTCCGTCCACTTCTCCGTTCCACTCGGCACGCAATGCCGGATCATTGAGTATCGTCGCAACGGTCGCTGCTCCATGGCGTGGCGGATTGCTGTAGTTGCACCGTATGGCTTGCCGAATCTGGCTCAAAGCGGCTTCAGTGGATTTCGCCTCTTTGCTAACAAGCATGACTGTTCCAACCCGTTCCGAGTACAGTCCAAAATTTTTGCTGAACGAATTGCACACGATCGCTTCCTGATTCTTTTCCAAAAGGGTGTGCAGCGGAATTGCATCGGCTTC
>JAYVBW010000587.1:0-3762 GCA_043750255.1 Pirellula sp. | reverse complement strand
TGCAATTCCAACGCTTGAGGGATTCCTGCATGTCCGATGCCTTGGCCAGTGAGACAAGAACAATTTCGGCCTGGCTTAAAAGGCGTTTGTCGAGCTCTCGTTGTATATCTATCAAGTACTTTACGAATTTTTCGCCGAGTTCGTCGTTAGTAACCCAGCACAAGACGGTAATCAATTTGGTCCTTTGTGCGGAATCGAGAATAACTTTGCCATCCGCTCCTCGCAAATCAAACGGTTTGAGTACTTTGTTAATAAGAGGCGGCGTATTGCGCGGCGGTGCATCTATAAGCCGCCGAACAAGTATTTCTTCGGGTTTTTTAGGGATCTGCCAAACGGACCAGTCCACGCTTGAATTGGCTTTGGCTCCGACAAGTTCTATTGCCAATTCAGCTTGGGTTGGATCAAAATCCGCCGGCAGGCCAGGCACCAAAAATCCGATCCATTGAACTGGCATTTCGTACTTTCGCAGCAACTGGTTCTCCTGGTCAATCCAAAAGACCCATTTCATCTCCTTTGAAATCATTTGGACTCGCTCGCATTTCGAGGAGTCGAATACCTCTGGTTTGAGGAGTGTAATCTGGGAGTCAGGCTCGAATAGATAAGCCAGCGGTTTTTCATCGAAGAGCAGTTGCAATTGAATCGGCGAACCGGTGAAAGGAGCATTCAATGAAGCCCCTAGATTGTCCACGATTAGCCATGTCAAATCGATGCCGTCCGGCAGTGGTCGCACCAGTCGTTGAGTACCAAAAGGTTTGAAATCATCTCTGCCAACGACGGCTTCCCAAGTGCTGCTGGACCACATCGCCTGCAAGTCCATTGCCTGAATCGCGAGCTTATTGGGAGCCTCAAAAGCGATTCGCATCGGCTGGGCCATGAGTTTGCGATCAGGCGGATCGGAAACCGGAAAACGTACTGTCAAAACACCGACGTCTTCATAACTTTTGAGCGATCGGTATCTTAGAATACACGCGTCGAGAATCGCCTTTGCGTTTGTACTTGAAGCAGCGCTACCAATTCCGTCCTCAATCTTTACTGCGTTGCCCTCATTGCTCGGAGTCTCCTTCTTGACCGTCGGCTTATTACAACCAATGAGTGTCAAGCCAGCGATCAGTGTTAAGCCGGTGATCGAAGTTATTTTTGCGACAGAAGTAAAGATTCGAATCATGGGAGTTTCGATGTGTCCTAGTTTTTAGTTTTGCCAAGTCTTGCTTGTGCTCTTTCAACGATAGGTAACATTTCTTTGTTGCCATTGTAAAGACTTACGATTCCGTCCCAAATTTGCTTGGACCCGATGGTATCCCCGCCCGCATACATTTTTTCAGCGGTGTTCAGTTTCTCCAACAAGAACCGTCGCAATTCCTCTGTGCTGCTTGGTGGATTGGACTGAATTTTCGCAATCTGTCGTCGAGCCAAGTTGACGTAGGGACGTTCTTTTTCCTCGTCCTTGAGCAGGTTAACAATGCCCTTGTATTTCTCCAGTGCAGTGACCCGGTCACCGAACTGTTCAAAGCGATTAGCCTCCGTGTATTTGCGTTCGCCTTCGGTGGATGGTTCACGACCGAAACGGCGATTGCTTTGAATCCTCGCTTCCGCATTCTCCATGTCTATCAATTCTAGCTGCTCTTTGGCCCAAAGAGCGCTATCACTGTCGGGGAATCTCACTATTAAGGGTTCCAGGTATTTGTCGCGAGCTTCATTGTGCGAGCTTAAATCCTCGCTCTCTAGGAGCGTTTGGGCTCGAGCACGAAGTGTTCTCTCGCTGGCAGGCCAAGCCAAAAAGGTGATGAGGGAAATAGCGGCCACCAACAAGCCCACGAGAACCAGCGGCTGCTCCAAGAGAGCAGGTTTGTCGTAGGCGTCTTCATCGTCCAAACGACGCTTTTTCTTTTTCTTTCTTCCGAGCGCCTTTTCCGCTTCCGCCCGGTTTGTATTCAGTTGCAATGGACTGAAGCCGGAGACAACATGTTCCGCAACACCCATTCCGTCGGTTGCTCGCCGCTGGGCCTCGCGGAGCGCCATTGCGGTTGCAGCCGCAGTGAAAGGTCGCCGCAATGGATCCTTGTTTAGCAGTTGCTCGACGATAGAGCTGAGCCACACTGGACAATCAAACACAATGGATGCCACCGGTGCAACACTTGTGCCGATGATTGCTTGTTTGACCAGCGCTAGCGTATCGCCCATGAACGGAGGTTGGCCGGTGATGGCATGGTAGAGTACCGCGCCGATACTGTATAAATCCGTTGCTGTGTTATATTTGGGCTGGTCGACCAGGGTCTCCGGTGCTGAATAAGCTAACTGCGCAGGCGTGAGCGGAGTTGGAGTACCAGGACCACGTCGAAAGTCGCTGATTTTGACGGTGTTAGCGTCCTCGGATACGAGGATCTTATCGGGGCGAATTCGACCGTGGATCCAACCTGATTCATGAGCTTTTTGCAACGCTTCACATAGCTTAAGTCCGTAGTCGAGAACCGATTCCCATGGCAGCCTCTCACGTCGCTTTAAGGTCGCCGCGAGCGATTCGCCTTGTATCAGTTCGTAGACCAGATACGCATCCTTTGCGTCGAACCCGCCGCCGTAGCATCGAACGATTCCGGGATGGCGCAGGGCCTTAAGACCGTCCAACTGATCCGCGAATTCTTGTTTCGATTCGGGTGTCATTCCTAACGGAACGGAAAACACTCGTACGACAACATGTGCACGCTGTTGCAAGTGCAACGCACGAAAGACGTTCGACCCGCGGTCGCCAAGCGGAGATTCCAATGCCAACGGACCGATTTTAGAACGCGTCACTGAGTTAGATGCCTCCGGTACATTGGCCAGCGAACTTTAGGCCGTTGTAAACACATTCTCGAACGGCGTCCGCATCGACGGTGGTTACAATCTCCAAGTCGCGACGACTCGTTGCGAATGGGCGTCGATCTACAATCGTTGCGCCCCGTGTTAATTCGCCGAGCACTTCGATGTCCACGGAATACTGTTCGGATTGGAATAAAATAGGCTCGACCAAGTAAACGATACCGATCGCGGCTTGCAACGTGATGGCTTCTTGGGCGCGATATTGTCGATAAGTTCGAAACAGATGAGGCAACATGGAATGCAGCAATTCGCCCGCTCGTGTGTTTTTGGCAGGCAGCATTCCCAACATGTTGATATCAAAGACGACTTGATTGGTGGCTTCGAGTGGTATGAGAGCTTTTGTTGTGGGCGAACGAAACACGGACGACGCACTTAACGGATCAAAGTGCATATTGAATTCTGCAGCAGCCGTGACGTCCCCAATGCATTGCGTCGATCCACCAAGCATGATGATTTTGTCGACCGCTTCGATAATACTTGGGTCTCGATGGAAAGCTCTCGCGATTCCGGTCAACGGACCCAAACATAAAATAGTGATATCGCCTGGTTCGGCACGCAGTCGATCCGCGATGAGCTTTTCGCTCGTCATGATGTGTTGGCGATTGACAGGCGTCAAGCCAATATTGCCCAGTCCATCTTCACCGTGCATTAGGCGATTGTCAGATACCGGCGCATCCTCAGGATCGGTCCCGGAACCCACGCGTGGGAACCGCGGTGGATCAAGATTCTCCAAAAGTCCCAGGATGTTTTGAATGCTTCGCTCGGATTCGACCGTTCCAGAACACGCGGTTACCGCAACGACCTCCAGCCTAGGATCAAACAAAGCCATGATCAAGGCAACCGCATCGTCGATCCCTGGATCGCAATCAATTATGACTTTACGTGCCATGCTGGACAAATATCTCT
>JAYVBW010000586.1:0-17337 GCA_043750255.1 Pirellula sp. | reverse complement strand
TTGACCGCGCGGGTAATGGTAAATCGAATATGGATGCACCACTTCGGTCGCGGATTGGTGGACACACCGAGCGATTTTGGCAATCGGGCTGAGACGCCGAGCCACCCCGAGTTGTTCGATTGGCTGGTGAAGCGTTTTATCGATTCTGGCTGGAGCACCAAATCGTTGCATCGCAGCATCATGTTGTCTAACACATATCAGCAAGGAAACGAATCTGAATCTCAACTGTTAGATCCAGCCAATCGGTTGCTTGCTCGAATGATGGCTCGTCGCCTCAGCTTTGAGCAGGCTCGCGACGCTTGGCTCATTTCTTCAGATGAGTTGGATCTGCGAGTCGGCGGCAAATCGAAACCATTATTTGACTCGAAGAACAATCGTCGCACGCTTTATTCACACGTCGATCGAGAAAACGTGTCTCCGGTGTTGCGAATGTTTGATTTCGCCAACCCTGACCTTTCTATCCCGAAACGAACGGAAACCTCAGTGCCGCAGCAGGCGTTGTTTGCCATGAATCATCCGTTTATTGCCGATCGAGCGAAACAACTGACAGCGACCATTGGCGAAAGTGACCAAGCAGAACGAGTTGAGCAGTTGTATGAATCGCTTTATCAACGCCCGCCGACCGGCGACGAATTGAACCTTGCCATCGATTTTATCAATTCCGACGACGAGTCTATAAAACTTGTACGAGCACCAAGCCAATGGAGTTATGGTTATGGCGAGTTTGATAGTGCCACTGGACGTGTTGCGACATTCACTTTGCTGCCACACTTCAGTGGCACGGCGTGGCAAGGAGGTGATAGCTACCCGGATACGAAGCTGGGCTGGCTGCAACTCTCCTCCACCGGCGGGCATCCTGGTAATAATTTAAAGCATGCCATTGTCCGACGATGGACTGCGGCGCTAAATGGAAACTACGCAATTCACTCAAAAATCTCACATGAACCCGAGGTGGGCGATGGCATTCGCGCCTTCGTCAGTCACGGCACGAGAGGACTATTGCGCTCTGCAACACTGTTTCATTCGGCAGAACAGATCGATGTCGACACGATCGCAATTATTAAAGGTGACACGCTCGATTTCACTGTAGACATTCGTGATGGATTAAACAGCGATCAATTTTTATGGTCACCCAAAATAACGCTTACGGGTACGACAGGGTCTGGTGGCGATACGGTGAACCAAATTTTTGACGCGGAAAAAGATTTTGCCTGCGAAAGCAAGAGTCACTTGGATCGCTGGCAGCAGCTTGCACAAGTGTTAATGCTTGCGAATGAATTTATGTTTGTAGATTGATTGAAACTATGTTAAAGCAATTTGGTTTTTCGCGCCGCGATCTTCTTTGCCGCTCTGGGGTTGGATTCGGTATGCTCGGTCTAGCGGGCTTGCTCGCAGAGAAGCAGACCGTCCAGGCTGCAAACGCAATGAGACCGCATTTCGTACCGAAAGCGAAACGTGTGATTCACTTTTTTCTTAATGGCGGTCCCTCGCATGTAGACACATTTGATCCCAAGCCCGCGTTGGTCAAGTATGCGGGCCAGCCGGTCCCGAATACGCTCATTACAGAACGCAAGACAGGTCACGCTTTTCCTTCTCCGTTCAAATTCAAAGCCTACGGGCAGAGCGGTATCGAAGTTAGCGAATTGTTTGCAAAAACTGCCGAGCATATCGATGACATTGCAGTCGTGCGATCGATGTTCGCGCAAGTACCGAATCATGAGCCATCGCTGATGCTCATGAACTGCGGCGATTCTATTCAGGCACGGCCAAGCCTTGGTTCGTGGCTCACGTACGGCCTCGGCAGCGACAACGAAAACTTGCCTGGTTTCGTGTCGATGTGTCCCGGCGGTCTTCCCATCAAAGGAGCTGAGAATTGGCAGTCAGCCTTTCTGCCCGGTTCTCTCCAGGGTACCTATGTAGATTCCAAGCAATCCGTGGTCGAACGGCTTATCGAAAACATTCGCAGTCCCCACGCAAGTCTCGAGACCCAACGTCAACAGCTTGCGTTATTGCAAAGACTCAATGAAACTCATCGACACGAACGACTTGATCCGCGACTCGATTCGAGGATTGAGTCTTTCGAGTTAGCATTCCGAATGCAAACGGCTGCCACGGATGCGTTCGACATTAATCGCGAACCGCAGACCATTCGCGATCTCTACGGAGACGGAGTTCATGGGCGACAGACACTCATTGCCCGTCGATTGCTCGAACGAGGAGTTCGGATGGTCCAATTGTGGCACGGTGCAGGCCAACCTTGGGACAATCACGACAATATCGAAGAAAACCATCGTAAACTTGCCGCTGAAATCGATCAACCGATTGCCGCACTACTTAGCGATCTCAAACAGCGAGGAATGCTCGACGATACACTGGTCATATGGGGTGGCGAATTCGGTCGAACGCCAACCGTCGAGATGAGTGGCAATAAGTCCAAACTTGGGCGTGACCACAATCACTACGGTTTTACCGTATGCTTGGCAGGTGGTGGGATCAAGGGCGGGACGGTTTATGGCAGCACTGATGAATTTGGTTTCGCAGCACAGGACAATCCAGCGAGCGTGCACGATCTGCATGCAACGATCCTGTACCTGATGGGACTCAACCATGAGCAACTTACATACCGATACGCCGGTCGCGATTTCCGGCTGACGGATGTTCACGGCAATGTTCTAATGCCAATCATCTCGAACTGACTTTCCCTAATGCGAACTCCGCTTGCTTGGCTCAACACAACCTCTAGTCCGCCGAAGCTGCTTTTAGCTTCATCGGGAATTGGTTTTGCCGTCGTCCTAATGTTTATGCAGATTGGGTTTTTGAACGGACTGTTCGATAGCACCGTGCAAATTCTGCGTTTGCTGGATGCGGACCTCGTGATCATGAGCCCTGCTCGTTACACCGTCCCTAGCGAGCAACGTTTCAACTACGGATTACTACAGCGAGCACGAGCGGTAACTGGCGTTCGCAGCGTTCAGCCACTCTACATTGACCGTTCGATGTCCGAGGTGAGAGTGATTGGGCATGTTTCGAGGTCGATTCGAGCCATTGGGGTGCCTTTAGACGCTAACGTATTTATTGACCCAATCATGAACAACAAGTGCCGGTTGCTTACCGATGCGAACTATGCTTTAGTCGACCGCAAGAGCAAGGCAAAATATGGATTCGAAAAGGTCAATCTACAACTACTTCGCGATCAAGAAGTCGAGCTTTCCGGTCGACGGGTGGAAATGAAAGAATGGATTGAGATCGGAACAGACTTCGTTTACGACGGGTCAGTCATCGTTTCTGATCGCGGAGTCGAGCACTTCTTTCCTTTTCGGAACGGTACGAAACCTCCGTTGGCGGCGGTCGACTTCGGATTGGTTAAGCTGAGCGAGGGTACCAACAAGACGACTGTTCAAGAGCAGTTGCAGTTGATGCTCGGTGGCGCCGTGCATGTCTACAAACGAGAAGCACTCATACGACGCGAAATTAGTTTTTGGGCAACCAACACACCTATCGGAATTATTTTTTCGATTGGAACAATTATGGGATTGTTCGTCGGAGTAATTATCTGCTACCAAATTTTGTTCACCGACATTCACGATCACCTCGCGGAATTTGCAACATTAAAAGCGATGGGTTTTGGCCCCTATTATTTCTTGCGGTTCATAATGTTGCAATCATTCTATTTGAGTGTTTTTGGCTTTCTGCCAGGATGGTTGATAAGTTGGTTGTTATACCTATGGCTCTCCGAGCTAACTGGATTGGTCATGATGCTGACAGCTCAACGAGTCCTATTAGTTTTCTTCTTGACGTTTTTGATGTGCACGATTAGTGGTGCATTGGCTGTGCGCAAACTATGGGCTGCTGACCCAGCGACGCTGTTCAAGTAGCAGGAAACGCAAGCTCGTGATCGATCTAAACCGAACAACTTCCTTACTTGAGTAGTTCGTTTGCAATCCAAGAGTCAGCCCATCGATGCAATCGCTTGCGTGGCATCGCTTTTTCCGAATAACTGGGTGCACAGTAGCGATGAATATATCCGACGTGGCCACCAAATTCCGACTTTCGCAAAACGGTTGAATCGGACAATATCGCGCTATCGAACATCCATTCCGGAACGATTGGATCATGCTTGTCGATCAAGATCGTCGTTGGGACTTCGATTTGATCTAGCCAAGCGCCGGACGACCCTGCACTATAGTATTCTTCGGCGTCTCGGAATCCGGCCAACGGTGCCGTTACCGTTTCGTCAAACTTCCTAATTGTTTCAAACGAGGCATGCCGGAGCCGTTCGGCCCATTGCGGCCAAATGACCGCACGCGCTTTGGTCTGCTTGCGTAATGATCGCATGAAATAATTAGCATATAACTTGTACACTCCTTGCTCCATGTGTGTCGAACAGTCGGATAGCCGAATCGGGGGTGCAACCGCCACGGCTTGCAACACACTTAATTCTCGGTTTTGTTCACCGCAGTCGATCTGATTGTGTTTGGCTGATAGCATCTTCAGAAGGATGTTTCCTCCGAGCGACACGCCTGATATTCGCCATTTCCGTATCCCAAGTTTATCACGCAGATGAGTGAGCATCCCCCAAACTTCTTCGTAGCAGGCTCCATGAGGCGGCAGTGGTGTAAATTCTCCGGATGGTCCTGCGCCAGGCAAATCTGCTCGAAAGACACGTAAACCTTGAGCAAGCAGACATTGTGCCGTGGTCGTCATGTAAGTCCCGGCATGCGAAGACCCGAGACCGTGCAAAAGCAAAACGCCCTCGTCACTGTGTTTTGGGTCTAGTCGACTCGGGGCATTCTCGAATACGAAGCTATAGCCCTGGTCACCCATCGGGATCTTGTGGTCAACGGTGGGTGGCAACGGTGCCTTGGGTTTGTAGAAACCTGTCAGAATGGTTTGTACGTGTCCATTGCGCAAGTACCATGGCGGACGAAATTGTTCCGGCTGTTGCAGCATCTGTTTAACCTTCGTCGATTTTCTCGCAGCACCACACGCAGCGAATGGATTAGGCATCGTAGGCAAAGATTTGCCCAATCGCTACTCACGATTGCATTTCGACCTTGGTAATTAGCAGAATAACGTTACCGAATATCGAACACTGCCGTTAATATTTCCATAGAATAAACGTTGTGTAACATAGCGATCCCATTGCCCACGCATCCCAATCCATAAGCAAAAATGCCTCCAGAATCGGACTATGATCGCAAACTTGAAAACCGGGCAGCTTTTAGACTGTCCGTCTACGTCCTCGGGTTTGTGATAATCAGTGCAGTATTACTGGTTATCAACACCTGGATGATTTTTTCGTTGGCACAAGGAATTGCAAAGCTGCTCCAGCAAATACCATACATATCGATTTTGGTCCAACTGTTGATTTTCATAGGTCCTATGGTACTTTTGTTCCTTGAGTGGTTTGCCTGGGATGTTATCTATGCAAATCGAGTACGAGCACGCAAAAACCGCAGGCCATAGCCGCGTTAAAAAACCTTTGGTTTACTAACATGGCTATAGAGCTCTTGGCTTGGAAGCATGACGTGCAAGCAAATGAAAGGCATCCGCCACTCGCACCGAACTATCTTCCGATATTTTTTATCTATACAAAACCGTCGCGTACCAACCATTTTGTCCGCGGGCAACACCGATTCCTACTGGACTGCGTTGTCCCCAGTAACAACATTTGCGAATCGCATCATCGGATGAAACTGTCGAGAATCCAACACCCTCATATCGCCCGGTACCCATTGAGCCACCGACATGTCGCATCTGACCCGAGGATGCTTGTTGCGACGCCTTTTGTTGGGCGATGCAATTGTCGCACGCCTTTGCGAACTGTGAAGGTAGTGCGAAAACCATTGCACAAAAAACAATCATCGAGAATGCAAACCGTTGCATACGAATACTCCCTTGCGAGAAACCATTTTCAGAAGCGTCTTGCTTAACCATTTCAGCATTCGTCCTGATTGCTGACCGCGTACTACCCTCACTCCTCGCTCCAAATCTGTCAACCGCAATCGACACGGGGGGATAGCCACTTGACAAACGTAAAGCTTTACCGGTAAACGACCTAGCAAATCGATAATTTTCGAAAATAACGTCTGATTGTTCGGGTTCGCCGTCGCAAAACTACCGACCCGGTTCTGTTTCGTAGCGAGAACTCGATCCGTAGACGGTTTGGATGATTCGCGGGTGTTTTGGATCGCGTTCAAGTCGCTATGATGTCTGAAATTCAACGAGCGCGCTCAAGCCAACATCCAATGGCTGAGCCGTCTGGCCGGATCATGCTGACCGCCTGAAACCCATATTGAACCATATCCCGCTGGACCGGTTTCCATGTTGGATGCTTTCTTGTAGCATTTCCGGTATTTCCGGTATTTCGCAAGTACAAAGAGCGTTTGGTATCATCCCCGCATCCGTTCTATTTGGATTCCACTAGGAAGTCAACCGATGGCTGTTTCAAAGAATATTATCGAGGAACTTCAGTGGCGAGCATTGACTCACCAGTGCACGGATCTAGAGGCGGTCACCAAGGAACTGGAAAGCTCGACGGTCGTCTATGCAGGATTCGACCCCACCTCAGACTCGCTGCACGTGGGCTCACTGTTACCGTTGATGATGCTGAGGCGATTTCAACAAGCTGGCCATAAACCGATTGCGCTCGTGGGTGGTGCCACGGGCATGGTTGGCGATCCGAGCGGCAAGTCGGATGAACGCGTTCTTCTATCGAAAGAAATATTACAGCACAACGTAGCGAGCATCGAAACGCAGATGCGCAAGTTTCTAGATTTCGATGGGCCCAACGCGGCAGTCTTAGTCAACAACTACGATTGGATGCATTCATTTTCCTTTCTCGATTTTTTACGAGATGTAGGCAAGAATTTCCCAGTCAACGTGATGCTTGGAAAGGATTCCGTCAAAAGCCGATTGGCTCGTCAGGACAGCGGGCTGAGCTTTACCGAGTTCAGCTACATGTTATTGCAAGCGTACGACTTTGCCTACCTTGCACAACATCGGAACTGCAAACTTCAAATCGGAGGCAGTGATCAATGGGGGAATATCACTGCGGGGATCGATCTTGGACGCAGAATGCTAAGCCAACAGCTTTACGGATTGACTTGTCCATTGTTGGCAACATCCGATGGCCGAAAAATGGGAAAGACGGAAAAGGGAGCCGTTTGGCTATCGGCCGACAAGACAACTCCTTACGAGTTCTATCAATATTTCATTAACGTAACGGATGCCGACGTATTGATGGTCCTCCGATTTTTGTCGGATGTGACGCGCGAGGAGTATCTTGAAACCGAAGCGTCTATGGCGCAAAAGCCTGGCGCTGCCCAGCGTCGATTGGCTGAATCGCTAACGGGTTTAGTGCATGGGGAAGCCGGTTTGCAGACAGCGCTTCGAGCTTCACAAATTTTGTTCGGTGCGGAAATTGATTCGCTAAGCGACAAGGAACTGAGCTCGATATTCGCTGACGTTTTGAGCTGTACTATGCCGCGAGCTCGGTTGGATGAAGGGTTAACGCTGATCGATGCGTTGTGCGCTGTGTCGCTTGTTACTAGCAAGAGTGAGGCTCGCCGGGCAATCGAGGGAGGCTCCGTGTATATCAACAACCGTAAGGCGGAAGGAATCGGTCGCGTGTTGGCTCCGGCTGACTTGGCGAGCGAGTCCGTTATCGTACTTAGGCAAGGTAAGAAGAAATATGCGCTGCTGAGGTTTGAGTAACCTCGTTTAACCCGCGCAGCGGCTGACACTCATGCTGGTAGTCAGCGATCTGCGCTAATCGCTCCGATCGGTTAAACAATCGCATGCGACCCATTTAATCTTTTTACGTGTTCACTGAAACATTTCCGACTTTAAAAACCGTTTCGATGTACCGGAATCCGATCGACTCGTAGAGACGTATTGCTCCAGTGTTGTGTATCGTGACTTCTAAGTTGACTTTAATGCAGCCGGTGTCACGAAAGCCTTGTAGCGCCCGTTGAATAAGTTCACTTCCCAAGCCCAACCCGCGAAATTGCGGAACGACGCCAACATTTTGGATGGCACCTTCGATGGCATTGAGCCTAAGGCCCTGGATCGTTCCAGCGGGAACTTCCGGCTTCCCTTCCGGTTGGGCCATAGCAAGCCACGTTGCCTCAGGCACGAAATTGGCTCGCAACGATATATCCCGCATCAGTTGCCTGCAACCATCACGATCCCCGAGGCACGGGAAAACATTCGCGTCGATTTCCAGCCGAAAGCTATCCCATTTAGCCAACGCATGTTGCCCCAAGACCCTGTCCGACCAAGGTATAAAATGAAAAACATTTTCGCTAGGCGCGTGCAACCGATCGAACTTCAAAAGGTCGATTTGCATTTTGTGACGTTTAAAATAAACGACGGCCATGTGCGATCGCTGAACTCCGGATTGATAGGTCTATTAGATTGAACGGCGTAAGTTTACGCAACTACGGGTATGCAATGGATTCGCCATCCGTTCTTGGGTCTGAGGCTGCAAGCAAACCGCGGTCAGTCTGTTGGATTCCTTGAGCGATCGCGAGGGAACTAGAGACCTTGAGTGGATGTCCGAGCTTTTTCAAGTGCTCTGTCGCTTCACTTCCCGCGTCCCGATCATTCGCTAAAACTTGACGTAAACCACCAAGGTTTGGCTCATGGCAAACAACGTCCGGACGCCATTGTTGATGGATTCTAGCCGATGCGATAGCTTGGTCGATGGATTCGTTTAAGTCGATGCATCGCACTATGTTCTGTAGAGTCGCGTTGATGATCTTAGGACCGCCTGCGGATCCGCATGTCAAAAACGGCGTTCCATCCTTCTTGAGAACGATCGTTGGGCTCATACTGGATAGTGGTCGCTTGTTGGGTGCGATAGCGTTCGCTTCAGAGCCGATCAAGCCGAACGCATTTGGAACACCTGGAGCGATGCTGAAATCGTCCATTTCGTTGTTGAGCATGACACCAGTTCCCGGAATCATGACCTTGCATCCCCAACTCGTATTCACCGTGGAGGTCAGCGCAACCCAATTGCCTAACGAGTCGGCAGTCGTTAGATGTGTTGTGTGCTTTTTTCCATCGTCGCCGCCAACGTTGCCATGAACGATAGCCGTCGATGCTTTGTCCATTTGGATTTGGGACGCGAGCGAGGCCGCATAAGCTGGATCAATCAGGAAGTTAGGCACTTTCACGAAATCGCTGTCGCCGAGCCACTGGGCTCGATCTGCGAACGCTCGCTTCATGCACTCTGCCAGCAAATGGAAAAACTCCCCTTTGGAATTCGAATAGATCTTTGCCACGTCGAATCTATTGAGCATGTTGAGCATCTGTGCGATGTGGATGCCGCCAGAGCTCGGAGTCGGAAAGCCAACCACTTGATAGTTTCGGTAGTTTGACTTGATACTGGGTCGTTCGATAGCTTTGTAGTTTGCGAAGTCAGCCAGAGTCAGAATCCCTGCTTGCTTTTCTAGGTACGCAACGCAGACTTTGGCGAATTCGCCTTGGTAAAACCACTCTGGGCCATACTTGGCGATTTTGCCAAGGGTTTGTGCGAGATCGGCTTGACGAAGAACGTCTCCTACCCGGAGCGTACTGCCATCAGGATTAAATAAGACGGCTCGGCTTGCGTCGTATTTGGATAGATTTTCGCGTTCTGAAGAGATCGCACTGTGGGTCGCATGCCCGATTGAATATCCGCTCTCCGCGGCTTCTATTGCGGGTTCGAATAACGTGGACCATTTCAAAGTTCCAAGTATGTCGTGTGCCATTTTCAACGCGGCAATTTGACTAGGAACTGCACATGCCAGTGAACCGGTTTGGCTCAATTCAGATACCGGTTTGCCATTGCGAACATACATCGTATCCGAAGCTGCGGCAGGAGCAGCTTCTCTGCCGTCTATCGCATGGATCTTTCCTTGTTGGGTTCGGATCAGCATTAGGCAGCCACCGCCGATACCGGAGTTGTGACCATCGACAACTCCGAGGCACAGCGCCGCTGCGATGGCGGCATCGACCGCGTTGCCACCGTTCGTGTACATGCTCAGCGCAGCCTGGGACGCAATCGGATGCACTGTGGCGGCTACGTTGGCACCTACCGCCGTACGCTTTGTCTGTTTTGCGGCTGCATCACCCGGTTTCTCTTGTCCCATGAGTACTTGTTGGGTTTGGGTCAAGGCATAGAGGGACGTTGCGGCCAACGATTGTGTGAAATGTCGACGCGTCGTCGGGTTCGTCATGGATGGGGGCTTTCCTTGCTTGCGCTGCGGGCTTGTACCAAATGTGCAACTTCAAAACGCAAAGGTTAGTGATGGCTTAGTCAACTTGGATCGCGGGCTTGCCCTCGCAGCATATCACTTCGAGGCAAGTATTTGCACATTGCGATGCCGACGAAGTAGAGACCGATGAGCGGAATTGCCATACCCAACATGCTTCCAACGTCGTTTGGCGTCAAAATCATCGATAAGAAAGCAATGATTAAAATCGACATTCTCCACTGGGATACATAGAGCTTTACCGAAAGGATGCCGAGTCGTTCGAGTACGAGCATGACCAACGGTAACTGAAACGAGATGCCGAATCCCAACGGCAGCATCAGAGCAAAGGACATGTAATCAGTAAGCCGAGGAGAAGCTCCGATTCCCATGCTTGCATTGAATTCGAGTAAGAAATCAATAACCATGTTAAAGATCACAAAGAACGCAAGGGCGGCACCCGACCAAAACAACAACAGACTAGTTGGTAAAAAAAAGTAAACGTAGCGGCGTTCGTGCGGGTACAAACCGGCGGAGATGAACTGCCAAACATGAAAAAATATGCCTGGGCTTGCAATTAGGAATGCAACGACTAGGCCCGCTTTAAACCAAATCAAAAAGGGTTCTTGAAGTCCAAGCGATTCCGTACTCGCGTTGATGCCTACGAATTCGCGAAACGCAACTAGATCGTCAACGTCTGGAAGACCAAGACTATCCGGGTTGGTGCGATCCGATCCAGAGAGCGAGCCATCGAGTGCGGCTTTCAAGCGTCGCATGTCTCGAAAAACAACTTCGCTTACTTTTTTCTCATCAACCAACCATTTGGAGAGTTCCTCCGACACGTCCGCCCCGGCTGATAGCTTCATCTCGGCCTTGGTCTTTTTGTCGTAGTACTTATTAAGCGATTTCCGAAGTGGAACTTGCATGTAGTTCACGACGGTTGTAGCCAAAGGCAAGCCGATGACTAGACCTACTGCCAGCCATATCGAAGACTTAAATAGCGCGCGGCGAAGTTCTTCGAGATGGTCTCCAAAGCTCATTGAGCTTTTCTCAAATAGGTCGTCAGCTTTTTTAAGTGCAAGGACGCTTTTGGCCATCAATCCATTCTCCGGTATCAGGGTTCGGCATGAATTTTCGTGCCGTGGTGCGTAGTTTGTTTGGGGCGAGTAAAATGAATTCGTGGTCGCACCGATTCGTGTCCACCCAGTTTGTTCTTCCCCGTCCATTTGGCAATCCATGTTTTTACCAGATCAGCCGATTCGTTTTGAACCAATTTTTCGATCGTACATCTGGGGGGGCGATCGCCTGGCCTCTCAACTCGGCAAAAAGCCGCCTGGAAGTGGCATTTGGGCTGAAAGTTGGGAGATTGTGGACCATCGGGAGGGGGAATCCATCGTTGCCGAAGGGGCATTTGCCGGTTGGACGCTACGACAATTAATTGAGTCTTTTCCTAACGAAGTTATCGGTCGTGACACTCCTAACGAACGCTTTCCTCTTCTGTTGAAGTACCTTGACTGCCAAAGAGTACTCAGTGTCCAAGTCCATCCCGATGACGCCTACGGTGCCAAAATGTCCGAGCCGGACCGCGGAAAAACGGAAGCTTGGTACGTGATCGACGCCGAACCGGAAGCCAAGCTGTATGCGGGTCTCAAGTCTGGAGTAGATCGCCAGTCGTTGGTCGCGGCAATCGAAAAGGGCGAAACCGAGAACTGCCTGCACATGCTTTCGCCAAAAACGGGCGATTGTATCTTTATTCCAGCCGGTACCGTCCATGCGCTCGGCGCGGGGCTTTTGGTCGCTGAAATACAGCAGGCGAGCGACTGCACGTTTAGGCTTTTCGATTGGGATCGAGTGGACAAAGACGGCCAGCCGCGTCAGCTACATATCAACCAGGCGTTGGAAGTGATCGATTTCGAACGTGGCCCTGTCGAGTTTGTGCCGAGGCCTCAAATCGCTTTGGCTAATGCACGAACTTTAGTGGAGTGCGATAAATTTACGCTTCAGGAGATTGTCTACCCGGGATCAACCCGCCTGGACGACCGGCAATTAGCGATCATCACAGTTCCCAGAGGGAGTGCTATCCTGAAGTCCAGTTCGAATGAATTTTCGCTTGAGCGGGGCCAGACGGTCCTTGTCCCTTTTGCCTGTCCATCCGCAACACTCGAGGTTTCGGAGGGCACAACAGTCCTTGTATCTACCTTGCCACGTACTTCATGAAACACACGCTGGCTCAACAACTAGTACAAGACTGGGGTCTACTTGATTTAAGGCCGATGCATCGTGCTCTACTAAGACGGTCTGCGGAGCAGCTTGTTAGCGCAGATAAGAACGGGATGGATAGCAAGGGAGAAATAGCGTGGCACCTCGAAAGTTGGCGCGATTCTAGCGATCAGGCATTGTTGGAAATGATGTGCCGTCCAGGAGTGCTCATGGTTGACTGTGACGGATTAATGAAGCGAGTACGCGAGGATCGTCACCTCGATGCCGTGGTTGAAGCAATCCATCAGCGATCGAATAACCAGATTCGACTATTGTGGCATTGGTCATTGCGAGGTAAACAGGATCTACTATGGTGCACCGAAATGTCCTTTGTGGGCGTCGTATTCGATTCGCAATCGCTCCAACAATGGCTTCGCGCTTGTATCCGACACGGTAAAGCCAACGCAAGCCAAAACAACACGCTCCTAAGCGGTATTCAGTTGCCAAATTTAGCCACGACCAAATTGACTTCCAATGAGAATGCCCGACAAAACTAATGAAGACATTGTTAGTAACTGGTGCCGCAGGATTTATTGGCTTTCACGTATCACTTCGTTGCCTCCAGTCCGGTATGCATGTCGTGGGACTGGACAATCTGAGTGAATACTATGACGTTGGTCTGAAGCATGCGAGGCTGGACCTACTTTGCGAATTCCCTAACTTCGAATTCGTCAAGTTGGACCTGCAAGATCGAATGGCCATCGCGGAACTATTTGAAATTCGAAAGTTCGACAAAGTCATTCACTTGGGAGCACAGGCGGGTGTCCGCTACTCCGTTGAGAACCCGTTCATTTACGTCGACTCAAACGTCATTGGAACGTTGACGGTTCTTGAGGGCTGCCGACGAACAGGTGTTTCGCATCTCGTTTATGCGAGCAGCTCCAGTGTTTACGGCAGCAACACTTCTCAGCCTTTTTCCGTACATGATCCAGTCGATCATCCACTCAGTTTGTATGCTGCGACCAAAAAAGCGAATGAAATGATGGCTCATTCCTATGCCCATTTGTACGGGCTGCCGACAACGGGACTCAGGTTTTTTACGGCCTATGGACCGTGGGGCCGGCCCGACATGGCACTCTTCAAATTTACCAAAGCCATTCTCGATGGGGAATCCATTGATGTGTACAACGAAGGCAAAATGAAACGGGATTTTACGTATGTTGACGACATTGCGACTGCCGTCTCGCTCGTGCTAGACCTGATACCGGTTGCTAACGCTCTTTGGAATAGTGACCAACCCGATCCTGGATCCAGCTCAGCGCCGTTTCGAATATACAATGTCGGTAATCACCAGCCGACAGAATTAACGCGTTTCATTGAAGTGTTGGAAGAAGCGATCGGTATCAAAGCAAAAAAAAACATGTTGCCAATCCAGCCTGGTGACGTGCTCGATACTTTTGCGGACGTCGATTGCTTGAAAGAGGCGGTGGGCTTTTGTCCCTCAACGCCAATCGAACTTGGAATTCATAGATTTGTGGAATGGTATCGGGGATATTATCGCGTATGATGATTCATCCAAAACGGACTCTCCTATCGGTCAACGTCAATAAGGTAGCATTGTTGCGAAACACGCGGCATTTAGGTGAGCCAAGTGTCGTTCGAGCAGCCAGGTTGTGCTTGAACGCAGGGGCTGCCGGTATCACGGTACATCCGAGGCCAGACGAGCGACATATTCGCCGGGCCGATATATTTGATATCGCAGCATTACTCAAGGACTGGCCAAAGGCAGAGTACAACATAGAGGGGAATCCGTTCCACAATTTGATGGAATTTATTCGTGCTGTTCGCCCTGCGCAAGCAACGTTCGTTCCTGACAGTGAGTCGCAGCGCACATCGGACCACGGGTGGAATCTGATGGAAGACGCCCCTAGGCTGGCACCATTAATTCTCGAATGTAGAGAACTAGGCGTTCGGGTCAGTTTGTTTATGGATCCGATTGCCGAACAGATGTCGCTTGCGAAGAAGCTCGGTGCAGAGCGGATTGAACTATACACCGAGTCATGGGCAGCCTCGTTTCACACTTCAGCATGCAATGCGACCCTTTCGACGTTTATCTCGACGTCTAAAGCAGCAATGGACGTCGGGCTAGTTATCAACGCAGGTCACGATTTGAATAGGGAAAACCTAACGCCTTTTTTAAAAGCGGTACCTGGTATTGCGGAAGTTTCTATTGGCCACGCGTTGATCGGAGATGCGCTGGAAATGGGGTACGACCGAACCGTGAGAGCCTACCTAGAATGTATCCAAGCGGCTTTCCCGTCCACTCGATGACGAACGTAGGGTCTGCGCGTATCCTGAACATTCCGAACAATGGGTACACATTTCCGTAAAAGATCGGCGAAGTCGCAATAATTCTATTCTTTTACAATAAATACTAAACTTATTTCGCTCCATAACTTGACTGTCTCAATGCATGTCCTAGGTTTCTTGGGTAGTTCCAACTTTGGAATACTTAACCAACTTAGGTGATATGCGATGACACCGGCTTTTTTTCCAGTCGAAGCAATTAGCAGCTTGTGGGAAATTATTTGCTTTGGATGCACGCTATTTGCGGTGGCGACTGCTTGGATTTTGGCACCTAGATAGGTTTGTCCAATCTAGAGTAGTGAGTCATGGATAACTATTGCCTCAAGACCCAGACCATATCGTCGCGCTGAACCTTGAGGGCATTCAAGACCAAGCGATCCATCCAAACGCGATTGTCGAAGATGACAATATCGCATTGCACCGCGACAAATGGTGAACGTGAAGTTGTTACGATAGCCTTCGCATAAAATTGTCCCTCGGGATAATCCCGCCAAGTACCAACGCCACTCTCTTGCGAGATGAGGTACTGGCTCGAGGATTGGACAGCTTCAATACTTTGCGTTGCACATTGAACAACAGGTCCGCCATCGAAAATGTCGATCTGATCGGTTCGAACGAAGCCTTGAGATTCAAGCATTGCGAGCGCTGGCTTGGTCTGCTCATGAACCCGCCCAATCACGGCAACAGCTTCCTCAGGCAGCAAGTCTAAATAGATGGGATACTTCGGCATGAGGTCCTCAATAAACTGCTTGTCGATCATGGACAAAGAGTCGGCCCTCGGGAAATCGATCTTGAAAAAATGCGATCCTATCGCCTCCCAGAACGGACTCACTCCATTAGGATCAAGGAAGCCTCGCATCTCTGCAATGGTTTGCGATGCAAATCGTTTCGGATGTGCTGCAATGTAAGCGAATCGGGACATACTCAGTAACTTGCCATTGCCACTGCCTCGGTACTCTGGCAGCAGAAACAAACTACCAATCTCTGTCGGCCCATTGTGTGTCTTTATCAATTGCAACGAACGGATCTCATGCTTTTGCTTTAGGAGATCGCAATAATTCGTTTCCTCGACGATGCGGTAGGCGTAAAACGGTTCGAAGCCACCGGTCTTGGAGAAAATACAGGAGGTGCCAGCCAGAGTACCTCTGTCCATATCTTGCATCACAAATACGTACGGAGCTCCTTCCGCACGTTCCGTCAATCTTCGAAAGGCAAAATGAGATCGCTCAATCCGATCAGCTAATTGCTCTTTATCGATATTGAGGGACGTCATGCCAGCATTGGCTTGTTCTATCAAATCCCAAAGGGCATCCAGGTCTTCCAACGCAACTTCGCGAACGATCATCATGATAATGCTCACCCCTAAGGCTGAATCTCATCCCACTGTTTGGGTAGTGACGTTAAAACACGGTTTCCAGACTTGGTAACTAAGACATCGTCCTCGATTCGAACCCCCAATACACCTGGAATGTAAATACCCGGCTCAACGGTCACAACCATATCCGTTTCCAGTGGCCGTTCCTGTCCCTTGGCCAGCCGGACCGATTCATGGATTTGGAGACCGAACGAATGCCCCATTGAATGGGTAAAGCGTTTTCCGAATCCTGCTTTTTGGATAATTCCGCGACCGATTGCGTCCACCTCGCTCATTAAGATTCCAGGACGAATGGCCGAGATAGCAGCTTCCTGCGCGGACAATACCGTCTGGTAGATTTTCTGCAATTTCGAAGTTGGTTTGCCCGTGATAATCACTCTTGTAATGTCGCTCAAGTACAAGTGTTCCCTTGCGCCCCAATCGATTAATACGAATGAGTCTTCATCAATGCGTTTAGCCGATGGGCGACCATGTGGAAGTGCTGCTCTAGAGCCGACACCCACGATGGATTTGAATGCGCTGCCGGTTCCGCCCAATTTGCGAATGGAATACTCCAATTGGTCAGCCACAGTCTTCTCGCTCATGTCGCCTGTCAACATGGCTCGGACTGAAACGAACGATCGTTCTGCGATCGATACGGCTCTTTCTATTGCCTCAATCTCGGATGCATCTTTGCGTTCTCGCAAGCGTTCAATAACACCGCTGCAGGATTCAAATTGTACGTTCTCAATTTGCCCCGTCAGCTTTTCCCATTGCGCCAGTGTAATGGATTGCGATTCGACGCAGACGTCTCGCAGTTGTTGGGTCGCTAACCACTTGGCAGCGGCATCGATCATCGTTACGGTTGCACCGCGAATGAACACGGGATCGAGCGGGCACTCTTGCTGGAGTTGTTCCTCGTACCTAGCATCGCTCAGGATAGTGACTTTGTCTTTATTAGCGAACAGAAAGCTGTCCTCGCCGGAAAAGCCTGTCAGATACGTAACGTTGTGCGGGCAAGTTACGAGCAAATTCGGCAACTTGCGATCCTTGAGTTCTCGGAAAAGTCGTTCGCGTCGTCTGCTGAAATCAGGAATCACAAAAGCCCCTCTCCATTGAATTAATAATGCACTGTAACAATAATCTGTGTAATGCCTTTTTAAGCTAGTTCGAAAATTC
>JAYVBW010000585.1:0-1525 GCA_043750255.1 Pirellula sp. | reverse complement strand
TCGAGGTTATCGCGTAGACGCAGCTCCACGTCATCATTGGTATGACCGATGATTCCGATGGGGCCACGATAGCCGGACTCAGAAATGTTTTTCAGCAGGGGCAAGTCCATTTCGCCTTGGCCGACGGGCTGAATCTTCATATCGCGTTTGTCGCCGTCGCGGAACATGCCATTGAGATTCAGACATAGCAGATACGGTTTCATTGCGGCGAGATCCTGCGAGAAGTGTTCCACATGGCTATGTCCATGGTGTTGGTTGTAGATAATTCCTACGTGTTTCGCGTCGTGATGCCGATGGAGGTATTCGCAAACAGCGACTAGGTTCTCCGGTTCGCCGCCCCAGCCACCATGATTATAGAGGCCGAGCTTGCAGCCGAGCTTTCGAGTGCGATCGACCATGGGAAGCAATTGCATCGCCGCCTTTTGAATTTGCTCGTCGCGTGTCGCCGTTCCGGTTGGGCTGGGTGCCGTTTGCCAAATTTGCGGATGTAGATTGTACTTTTCGAACAGGCGGAAGGCCTCGTCATGTGCGCCCCAAAACGCAAAGAACTCAATTCCGTGTGTTTGGTACTCGAGGATCTCCTGTTCGAACTGAGCCACATGCTCCTCCCGCCAATCATAGGCAACTTTGGTGATACCAAGTTTTTGGATCATTTCTGCGCGTTCTGCTGGGCCTCGTTTCACAGAATCGAATGGCACGATACACCAGGCGACAATGTTCTTTTGCTCAAAAAGCGGCGGTGTGTCCGCTGCTGTGATCTTAAGAGAGGGAATAGCGAGGATGACCACGGCCAGAAAGCTGAGTGGAACGCACGGAGGATTCTTCATGATTTTTGCGTGAAAGGTTGGTGGAAGTTTGGGTCGGTGTACTGACTACTGTTGCATTGTAGCGGATCGCGTTGCGGACCATGATCGCGAAGGCTTTAGTCGCAATGATTTGGCGGGTGAACTTGTCCGTTACAATTAGATTTTGGTTGGCAAGCCCTGGCCAGCCAAGATCATCGGAAATTTCCCCCTAGAATTGTTCAGGTTGGTTATACGATACGAAACAAGTACGACGAGAGAGGATAAACTAGGGCTCGATATACAGACGTACCCTTTAGCCCACTGCCCAATTTATCCGGCCTATGTTCGCCATTGACAACCCTGTTCTACAACGCGAGTTGATTTCAAACCTAAGAACGCCGCGAGCTTTTTTTTTGATGCTGGTATACCAGATCGCATTGGCTTCGGTGATTCTGATCGCTTACCCGCGCGACAGTAAAATCGACCTTAGCCGCGAATCTGCTTCCGCCCAGCGGTTGGTCGACTTCTTTTTTGTCGGGCAATTTGCGATCGCTTCGTTGATGGCACCTAGTTTTACTGCCGGAGCCATTTCCGGCGAAAAGGAGAGGAAGACCTATGAAATGCTGTTAGCAAGTCCGCTACGGCCATGGGTGATCGTTTCGGGAAAACTCATAGCGGCTTTAGCGCACTTGGTGGTTTTGGTTTCAGGCTCCCTGCCGATCATAATGCTATGCCTGCCG
>JAYVBW010000584.1:0-1885 GCA_043750255.1 Pirellula sp. | reverse complement strand
AAAGGTAGCCGCGTTCAATATCGCGATAGGCACATATAGTGATCAAGATCGAAACACCGAGTCCGCGATCAAAGCCCAAGCGAACGGATTGCGTGCTGATATGGATGAGTTTTTACGATTATCGACAGCCGACTCAAAGGCTAAGTCGATTGCTATTTCTCTCAAACAATCTAAAGAGGTGACAGATGAACTACTTTTACATCTCAATGAGATCAAGACCATGTTTGAAAGAGAAGCCAATGATGGAGTCAAGGCGAGTCAACGTATCTACAACGATAGTGTTCTCTCCATTGCTGGTATGACCGCGTCGGGGTTGATTCTTGGTTTTGTAGCGTCGTTCTTTGTTTCCCGTTCGGTTTCTCGGCCCATTTTTCTTCTGAAGAATCTCGCCGTTGATATGGCAAGTGGCAATCTTATGTCCCGCGTCAATCTCTTACAAAAGGATGAGGTTGGAGAATTGGCGACAGCTACTGACTCCTTGGCCGATTCCTTAGCGAGCGTTGTCAAGAAAATTAAGAATGCATCGTCGGAACTGGTTTCGTCGTCGAGTGATCTTGGTAGTATCGCCCAATCGTTAATCTCACAAAGTGCGTCTACTTCAACGCGAGCCAAGGATGCGTCTATCTCCTCCGTGCAGTTGTCGACGAATATTAGCACCATGAGTTCGGCTGCCGAGGAATTGAGTATTAGCTTCGCAGCGATTTCTGCAGCGACGGAGGAAATGAGCGTTTCGGTTGGCGCCATTTCATCAGCGGCAGAGCAAACATCCAACAATGTCGCCGCCGTTTCAAGCGCCTTTCACGCGATTTCCGATGCGTTTGAACAGGTGTTAGGCAACGTCCGGAGCGGAGCTCAAGTCGCTAGCAACGCAAGCCACATGGCGGACTCAGCAACCTCAACGATGCAGCTTCTAGATCGTTCGAGTACTGAGATTAGCAAAGTAACCGAGACGATCAAGATGATCGCCCTACAGACCAACCTCTTGGCACTGAATGCGACCATCGAGGCAGCGTCAGCAGGTGAAGCAGGAAAGGGATTTGCAGTCGTAGCTCATGAAATCAAACAACTCGCGAACCAGAGTGCAAGAGCTGCTGAAGACATTGCAACCAAAATCGAAGGAGTCCAGACTGGAACGCGACAAGCCGTCGGCGTTATACAGCAAATCGCTGGTGTAATCAAAGAAATCAACGCATCGGCCGACGGAATTTCCAAGTCGGTTGAGCAACAAAGCCGCGCTGCACAAACGATTTCACACAATATTCATGAAGCAAATTCTGGGGTCGGGCAAATTGCACGGTCCATTGCCGAAGTCGCCGCAACGGCAAATGACATGGCTCGTAGCATCGCCGAAGCCACCCGAGGAGCCAACGACGTGTCCAGAAATGTTGGTCAAGCTGCCTTGGTGGCATCGTCGATTGCGGATACAATCGGTGAGGTCAGTAAAGCGACGATTGAAACAAATCGTTCTGCAAACGGGGTTATGACAGAATCCAAAGACCTCTCGCAACTTTCCGTCGAGCTTTCCCAGATCGCCTCCCAATTCCAAATACCCAACAATGGTTTGTAACCCAATACGGATATTGATTGTGGATGATTCGCGAATTTTTCGCGGCATTTTGGAAAGTGTAATCTCGAAGATTCCGGATGCCGTAGTCGTCGGGTCGGTATTTAATGGCGAAAAAGCACTCGAGTTTTTGCGTCGCACTCCGGTCGATCTGGTTACCCTCGATATAGAGATGCCGGGCGTCAATGGTCTTGAAACGCTCAAAGCGATTCGCGAGTTGAATCGTGCGCAGCCGAATGCAGTTCAAACCGAATCGGTCTTGATCAGCTCGCTTACAAAACAGGGCGCAAAAAGCACAGTAGAAGGGCTCCAGCTCGGTGC
>JAYVBW010000583.1:0-4757 GCA_043750255.1 Pirellula sp. | reverse complement strand
CTTAACGGTGCTTATTTGCAATTAAATCGCTATGGAACAAGGATTTGCAGTATCCATCCTGTTAGGCTGACTTACGATACCGGCTGTTCGTCTTTCGCCGAATGGCTGCATTCGAAGGTAGCGATAGAATGGCCGCCGACTTCTTAGCCGAAGCCTTATGAACCAAGTGAAAACTTATTGATACTTATTGATACTTATCTTTGGAGAAGAAACATGAATCACGTTACACCCCCCGCGTCAGTCTAAATCGAGAGGTTTTACTCTCGTTGAATTGTTAGTCGTCATTGCAATTATCGGCATCTTGGTTGGATTATTGCTGCCAGCAGTACAGGCGGCTCGCGAAGCAGCCCGGCGAATGCAATGTTCGAACAACCTAAAACAGTTGGGACTCGCATTGCAAAACTACATGGGTACTTTCAAAAAGACCCCCTACGCCAGCAATTTCGTGGACTCGATCCCCCAGTGCGGTAATTTCGCAACGATAGGTACCCCACACCAGAATGGAAACATACTACTGCTGCCGTATCTTGAGCTCGGCAACATTTTGAGCCAAGTCAACATCATCAATCGATCGATACTGGCGCCAATCGAACTTTGCTGACCCGCAAGTTTCTTCCAGCATTCACTTGCCCGAGTAATGCGTTGGCTGGTACTGGTGTACGGGCGGACGGCGCAAACTTCGCCGGTTTCAATGGACCGGTTCAGGAGGGGATGTATCGATTCAGCGGTGGGTCAATGAACAATTCTATGACAACGACGCGCGACTGCACGGTGTTACCTAGCTTCTGTCTGAATCTATCGATTACCCAACGTATTGCTATTTGGGTGATCGTGCCGATGGTCAAGTGATTCAGAACGCGGAGTAACGGACTTGGCGAAAACATATTTTCTTAAGTATTGAAACGACTTTTATAGGATTTCAGAGATGAGCTTTAGATGGATAGCCGTATCAATTGCGATGCTGCTGGTGTTTTCCGGTTGTGGAGACAACGGAGGAAGAGTCGTTGTTAATGGTGTAGTCACATTTGATGGCAAGCCACTGGAGGACGGAAGCGTCGTTTTTAGTGGAGAGAAGGGGGCTGCGGGTGTTGGAAAAGTCGTCAATGGCAGCTTCACGTTGAGCGAGTCCGGGGGACAGCAAGGAGTACAGCCTGGCAGCTATACAGTCCTCGTTCAATCGTGGTTTGAGGAGCTTGGTTCGGTCCAACCTAATGGAAGTTTTTCGCCAGGAAAGCCGCGTATCCCGTTAAGTTACATGGATGCGAAAAAATCTGGGTTGACCGCCGAAGTTAAGTCGGGCCAAACGAATAAATTCACGTTTGATCTAACGTCAAAACCAGCCGAAAAAAACAGGTGATTTGACACTTCTCGGACACAGCCGACAAAAGTAGCAGGCACGCTCCGCCGTGCCGTCCGCTCGTCAGCATTTAATGGAATTTTAGGTGGACGGCACATGGAATGTGCCTACTACTTTGACTTTTGTCGGCTGTGGCTTCTCGGCGAACACCACTAGGTGTAGACCCTCGGTACCAAGCTCCAGCTTGGGAATGAGTAAATGCCGACCCCTAGAAACGAAGACAGCTCGCTTTGCCGCGAGCTGTCTATTTTTTTTTCGGTTCATTGCCACATTGCCGCAACAGAACCAACAGATTACTGTTGAATTCGCAATCGTTTTTGGATGTCTGTTTCAAGAACGCCGAAGACTGCTTCGTGGCGTTGAATCGACATTTGCAGTGCGCCAAGCAATCTCTTAGCGGTGAAGAAATTCATGATGATCCGTTGCTTGACATGGATCGGGTCCTTGGGAATCCCAACTGGCTGCGGGTTGAGGCCGAAATCCACGATCAGCTCTTCAGGCGAGCCGGTAACGCGGCAGAAGTTGGCGTAACAAGCAATTGCATCTTCGTCTCGCACTTGGACCTGGACGTTTTGAGGTTGCTGACGCGGAGCCTCGGAAACTTCTGGTGTTTGTAGATCTGTTGACATAACTAAGTTCTCTCCTAAAAACAAAGGCTGAGAAGGCTGAGGCCTCTCTGGACACGAAATACTGTACCACGTAACTATGGGCTGTGCAGGGTTTGGTTAAAATTCAAAGTTAAACGTCTTGAGTACGTAACGATAAAAGCGAGAGCCGAGCGATTTCCAGGCTAGGTGGACTTTGGCGTTTCCGCGATAGCCAGGCCTCAACGGCACCGTTAAGTTGTCAAACTCGACTCGCGCTTGGTAAGACGTGCTGATTGGACGAGTCCTGCCTAACTCGTCTGTTTTGGTATCGAGCGTTCCACCCGATGTAATGGATAAATTGGCAGAACTCTCCTTCATTTCGGCTTCGGAAAAACTGATTATCTTTCCCTTCACGGATTCAAGCGCAGCGGCATCAAACATGATTTCAACTTCGTCCCCGACTTGGAGCAATTCGCGTTCGTGCTGATCCACCACGATCACCGACTCCATTTTTGATGTAGGAGCTATTAAGCAAACCAACTCTCCTTCGGTAAAAAAGGCTGCCGAGTTCGAGGGATCAAAGGGATTGCCGTACCAGCCAGGCAACTGTTCTTGTGCCTTGGCCGCTTTGCTTTCTTCTTTGTCGGGAGGCTGGAAGACAACGCCCTCAATCGGGCTGCGAACGATAAGATTATCTTGCTTTTCTACCAGTGTTCTGAGCACGTCTTGCTTCTTTTTCAGTTCACTCCTCAAGGCGACTAACTCTCGAACCAGACGGGGATCTGAATTGGAATAATAAGAAGCTTGCTCTATGAGCGAATCAGTCGACCTGACATCGCTTCGAGCCTCCTGAATCTTGATGGCCAAATCACCGTTCTCAAGTCTGCAGATGGGCTGTTGGGTCGAGATCTTCTGTCCTGGTTTTGTGTTCCAACCTAGCAGTTTGCCTGCGACAAGCGTTCGCACTTCGACCGCTTCATGCGGCTGGACCTCGGTTGGGCAATAGACGTGGAACGGTAAAGGAAAAAAGCAAATGAACGCCAAAACAGCGACTGCGATTCCAAGACTGGAAAGAAGATTGCCGCGTTTGATCTTGACAGCTCTTCCTGGCGTCTTGAGAAACTTATAAATCGCGGATACCCCTGGCACGATCATTCCAGCCACGCCAGCCACGGCAAAGGCTCGACCGAGAGATTGCAAACCGTATGGCTTGAGCACTTGATTGAGAAACATAATGATTCCGAAGGCTACGATCCATCGATAGATAAAGGAGGCAATAGTGTAGATTCCAAACAACGCACTGTTGCGAGTCGGAAGGAAGGGATTGTCTTGCAGTTCTAGTCCTAAGCAGTTCTTTTGAAACCACCGCTTAAGGATCTCGCTGGACTTCTGTCGGAGGTTCGGAATCTCCAAAAGGTCCATCGTAATGTAATATCCATCAAAACGCAGCAATGGATTTCCATTGAACACCACAGTGCTCACCGAACAAATGAACATTACGCTCAAGCACAAGAATCGAAACATCCCGTCCTCACTAAACCACCACAGGAATGTAGCGAACGAAGCCAGGATCAGTTCGACATACATGCCCGCCGCACCGATAAACACGCGCTGCCATTTATTGGGCAGCATCCAGGAATCGGAAACATTGCAGTACAAACATGGCGTGAACACGAGCATCATGAATCCCATCTCATGACACTCACCACCGAATTTTTTACAACTCAGGCCGTGCCCAAATTCGTGAAGAATTTTTACCGCAGCCATCGTGCTTCCAAGCCAGATCCAATTGTTGGCGGCAAAGAACTGTTGGAACGTCGGTAGCTTGCCTTTGAATTCTTGATAATTGACTAGTACCAGGGTAATGGCCATTAGGCCGATCACGCTGACCAGCAGGATACACCACGTCGTGAACAGCCATCCGAACCAAGGTAACAATCGATTGAGTATTCGCTCCGGATCGATTCCTCGAAAACGTATGGCGAATATGTTGACGAATTTACCGAGCAGCTCTTTCTTTTTCTTTTGATCTCCACGTCGGCGCAACTGACGACCTTGGCCACCTGCATGCGAGATTACCAAACCGCTTCGGTGGAGCATCCCGACGAATTGCTGCAAATCTTGCAGTGAAATGCGTTGGGGAGCAAATTCGGCTTGAAAGGATTCGCGAATTTGCTGGAGCGATGTTTGACCATTGAGCATATTGAGAATGGCAAACTCTTCCTCGTGGAAACGGAAGTAGTTTAGGCCAACTGGTTCTTTGACGACCCAGTAGGCGCGTCCATCATAACGATGCCGACGTGATTCCAAGTCAGGACGACGACGCAGCCGCAGTGGTCGCATCGCGCTGTTGACGAGTGAATCCGCCATCGTTGTCATTGAGTTGGGTTTTCTTTTGCGTGAAAGTTAGTTTCGAAATTTTCAAAATGGAGCCGTAGGCGCTAGGCTGATGACTTTGCAGGTTTCGTGAACCGGTGGGGGCTAGCCCCGGGCATAAATTCGCGGCTTTATCGCATGATACGCAGCCCGGGGCTAGCGCCCACCGGTTCAAAGTGAGCGCCATTGGGCTAGCGCCATTTGGCTCATTCAGTGAGCACCAACTAGCGGCTGCGTGGCGTGACCTCGACTGTCGCTACCATCCCTTCCCGGAATAGATATTGTCCGTCTGCGGTCACTTGATTTGGTAAATCAACGTAAATTTGATACCTGTTCTGTCCGAAAGAACGTGGAGATACATACGTCACTATTCCACGGACGGGTTCCGGTAAGCTCTTTCCTGCCGCATAGTAGATCGTGACGCTGGCTGGAGCATT
>JAYVBW010000582.1:0-3486 GCA_043750255.1 Pirellula sp. | reverse complement strand
CGCGTGTCGCGCCGAAGGTAGTCTGCCGTTGAGGCAAACGTATCTTGATGCAATTGCGAATCTCGCACCAAAACAAATCCAGCGTCGTACTGAACTTGTCCCCACTTATGAAAATCGAGCGCAATCGAATCCGCTTGTTGGATACCGAGGAGCTTGGTAGCGATCCTAGGGGACATCATGCCCAACGCTCCGCAGGCACCATCCACGTGAAACCACAATCGTTCCCGACTCGCAGTCTCAGCGATCCCGCGCAAATCATCGATCGCACCGACGTTGACCGTTCCTGCTGTGCCGATCACGCAAAAGGGTATTCGTCCTGCGGCTCGGTCCGCAACAATGGCTTCTTGTAGGTGGTGCAAATTCATTTGATGCCGTTCGTTTACTGCAATCTTGCGCAATTGGTTTCCGCCCATGCCGGCTATCTCCATTGCACGTTCCAGGCAGCTATGCGCGTCGCCCGAAGTGTAGGCGACCAGTTGTTCTCGGACTTGCTGTAGCCCATGAGCTCGAACCTCGGTACCGATTTTGGACGTGCGTGCGACCAGCAATCCAATCAAGTTCGCCATAGACGATCCAGTTACGAACAGACCACTGGCGGTCGCGGGAAAGCCGAACAATTGTTGCATCCATCGAACCACCTGCTGTTCGACTTGGATGGGTATTTGATCACGTCCTCCCAGATTGGAATTTAGGCCGGACGCTAGCATTTCAGCCAGTATACCGACAACCGATCCACCACCATGAACCCAGCCCATGAATCCTGGATGAGAGTTGCCAATCGCGTACGGCAAAATGTTCTGCATAAAAGAGATGTGCGTGGCCTGCAAACTTTGAGGAGCCAATGGGAGATCAGTCGCAAAGACTTGTGCCACCTCCTCGGAGGCGGGCTGCCACACGGGACGTTGGCGAATCTGCGAGACATAGTCCAGCATATCGTCAAGCATCCGGTGGCTTTGAGTGCGTAACGAATCCCAATCGCTTGGGTCGAGATTGGCCCCTGAGTCAAACAAAAGAGAGTGCCCGCGACTTTTACGAGAACAGAACTGGCATCAAGGACAGTTTTATCGGCAAAGTCAGCCAGAAAATTGCGTCAAAAAATTGACGTGCCGACTAGGCCCTAACTTCTGGCCCGTCGTATTTCGTAAAGATCATTCGCCCGGCTTGCGTTTGCAACGTACTGGTAACGACCACACCAATCGTTTGGTTGACGCGATCTCGGCCACCCTCGACAACTACCATAGTACCGTCATCCAAATAACCTATGCCCTGGTCCTGGCCTTCACCGGTTTTCATCACCCTGACTTGAAATCCTTCGCCAGGCAAAAATTGAGGACGAAGTGCACTGGCAACTTGGTTCAGATCGATGACCTCAACGTTGTGCAATTTGGCTACTTTGTTGAGGTTGAAGTCACCCGTTACAAGCTTGCCGTCGAGATGCTTTGCAAGAAGTACCAGTTTCATATCGACTGGCTGGCCAGCAAATTCCGGTAATTCACGGTCGTACATCATGAAGTCCATCTTTTCGCTGGTTCGCAAGCGATTCAAGATATCCAAGCCGCGACGCCCTCGAACGCGTCGCAATTTGTCCGAGCTATCGGCAATCGTTTGCAGTTCAAGCAAAACGAACCGAGGCATAATGAGTTGGCTATCGAGGATGCTTGTTTCCGCTAACTCGGCAAGGCGTCCGTCGATGATGCTACTGGTATCTAAGATTAATGGCTTTATCCCCTTGAGGTCGCGAGAGAATTCAACATAGGGGATAACAAAACGAAAGTCGTCTTTGGTTTGCAGCAAAAGACTGATACAGGAGTAGCAAAAGAAAGTCATTGTTGCGAGAGAATAATAAGACTTGAATCTATTGTTTTCCAACAACGGATCCATAGCGATCGACAGCAAATATGAAAGTAATACTCCAACGAGGAGGCCAAAATAAACTGCGGAGATGATTTCGATACGTTTTCGCGGAAACAACATGTCCACCGCAACCACCCCGAACGCAGCCAAAAGGACTCCGCCAAAAATGAGGTAAGGCATACCGTTCACGGCAGAAAGATCCGGAGATCGCGCCCAGATCGCTCCCACCCCACCCGCTACGGTAATGAAGAGGATACGAAGGAAGAGAATTGCCAATGCATCGGAAAACGGTGTCTTCGAACTCTTGTCGAAGGAAGCGTCTATGCGGGAGGTATCCATGGAATAATTAAATTTTGAGAGCGTGCGTAATGACTTGGTCGGTTTAAATAATAACGCATTGGAACCCAAAAAGTCGCCGGAATTTGCGGAAACATAGACTAAATTTTGCCAGCACGCGAAATTGTACGAAAGGATTGCCCAAAACGCCAAATATTTCAACTTCACGAGTCCCAACCAGCCGTTTGGTGGGGGTAAGTAAATCGAACTACCCGCGCTAAATGACTTGTACCTAAGCGATTGGTTACTGAGTGATTGGTTACTTCGGTGCGACTGTGGCGATCATGCGCTTGCCTTGTTGCAACGGCGGTTGCTCCAATTTGGAGAACTCAGCCAACACTTGCAAAACATTTTCCATTACGCGTCTTCCTTCATCGACGTGGGCCATTTCGCGTCCACGGAAAATGACGGATACCTGGACTTTGTCTTTGTCCTTTAGAAAACCAATCGCTTGGCGAACTTTCGTCCCGATATCGTGCTCGCCGGTTTTTGGGCGCAGCCGAATCTCTTTTGTTTTGGTTTGATGCGTGCGTTGACCGGACTTTTTGCTTTTCTCATATTTATATTTACCGAAGTCCATAATTCGGCAAACAGGCGGTTTTTCGTTAGGAGCAACCTCAACCAGATCAAGGCCAGCATCACGAGCACGGTTGAGCGCTTCGTCGGTCGTAATGACACCGTACTGAGTGCCGTCAGGACCGATTACGCGGATTGGAGAGATGCGGATCTGATTGTTGATCCTCGTTTGAATGCGTTCGATTGTTGAAACCCTTTCGATTCGAATAAATGAACTCCCCCAGCCGACGTGCCAGATCGATGTGGAATGAATTACCCAACCAGTCGGAGACCAGCTAGACTACCTAAGTTAAAGTATCGGCAATTCTGGTCTACTCGGTCAACAGATGTTTTGCAAAATTCTCAAACCATCTAGTCAATTATCGAGACTTTTCCGGTCGGTACCCAATTAGGGCGGCCAAAACCGATTTGGCTTGGTTGCAGAGCCAGCCATGACATAGGCTGCAAATACGATAGAGACTTGCACTTGCAACCCCCGCCAAGGCGGATAACATACCTAGCTCTGGCGTGCGATTGTTAGTGGAACACACGCCTGCCCGCCCTTGTAGCTCAGTTGGTAGAGCAGGTGACTCTTAATCACCATGTCCAAGGTTCGAGTCCTTGCGGGGGCACTAATATAACTAGCAGAAAACCGCGTTCACGTGCAAGAGCCCTCAAGTACTACACGAAATTGTCCCACTCCAATCGCTTCGTACGGCGATACCGATTTATCGAAATTTT
>JAYVBW010000581.1:0-3211 GCA_043750255.1 Pirellula sp. | reverse complement strand
TTTCAACCTCTTATACGCAACTATGACAGACTCGAACGAAAAAAACGAATTTGAGAAGGCGGGCGACGACCATCCACTTACGTTGGTGCAGGAGTTCATGCAGTTCATCGTCGAGAATGAAAAATGGTGGCTTATTCCAATTCTACTTTCATTTGCGTTGATTGGACTGCTCGTCGTTCTCAGTTCTACTGGGGCCTCGCCTTTTATCTATACATTGTTTTGATGTTCAGCACGAAGGAGCTCAACAGATACGAGAACCGAAGCGGTAAACCAATCTGCCTGCCCCACTACAGCCAGTGAACCGAATTCGCTTCATCGAAGCTTGTTAATCCATCGCGTACTTTTTTCATCGCTTCTGCGGAAAGGGCAGCGGTCCCCTGCGATCGGATCAAGCGGCGGATCTCAGCTTCTGCCGCGTTAGATGCAATCGCCTGTGAAATTGCTTCGTTGCAAACAACACTTTCGAAAACTCCACAACGCCCCTCAAAGCCAGTTCCTCGACAGACATCGCAGCCAACCGGTTCGTAAATTTCCGATGGTATTTGAAGACCACTTTCGACAAAGGATTCTTTGCAACTGGCAGTCACCTCGCCAGCCTTGCGGCATTTCATGCACAGTTTCCGCATCAGCCTTTGATTGACGATGCCAACTAAGTTGCCTGACAATGCGCGATTTGAAACCTGCATTTCGCGAAGGGCTGTAATCGTCGAAGCGACGTCGCGTGTGTGTAATGAGCTAAACACAAACCGTCCGTAGCTTGCTGCTCGAAATGCGATACCTGCGTTCTCCGAATCTCGGATTTCTCCAACAAAGATGATATCGGGATCCATTCGTAGCAGCGTTCGCAGTCCGCTCGTCATGGTTACTCCATGACGGTCGTCTACGTTCAGCTGCCGCACAAATGGAACGGCGAACTCTACTGGGTCTTCGATCGATACGATATTGCGGTGTTGCCCGCCAAACGTTTTTAACATGGAATAAACCGTGGTAGTTTTACCTGAGCCGGTTGGACCTGTTACCAACACCAACCCTTCGTCCCCTCTCAACATCTGTTGCACTGTTTCTAGTCCCTCAGAGGTAAATCCTAGTCCGTCCAATGGCAGAAATACATTTTCCTTTGCAAACAATCGAAGCGCAACGGCTTCGCCGCCGGCTACCGGTGAGGTCGTAATACGAACTTCGAAGTCCCTTAATGATGACGGAAGCTGCAATCTGCCTTCGCGTGGCCGAAACGGATCCACTTGGTCAATTTTCGCCAGAACAAGATACTGGTGCATTAAACGCCCAGCGACATTCTGATCCAATGAGCAGTAGTAGCTGACTCTTCCATCGATTCGAAGTCGGACGTCGTACTGCCCCACTTCGCTAGGATCAATATGTATATCAGTTGCCCGTAGACTAATTGCCCGCGCGATCAAGTCTAACGCGGGTAATTCCGACGCTTTTAGGCTTTGGTATTTTGCATCCGCTTGATCGGCAACCGTTTCGCTTTTCTGGGTGTCGGATCTAACGACAACAACCGGGCAGGATGCCGATTTCAACAAACGTTCTGCGACACTTCCTAGTCCCAGTCTCAGCAGACCTGATCGACTGTGCGTACCCATTACGATCAAGTCTATTTGAGATCTATGTGTATACGCCAGTAACTCACTGTGAGCGCCTCCAGAAAGCACTTCACGATACACTTTGCGTTGGAGCTCGACAGCTGGCGGGACGGCCACCATCAACCGTTCCATCGCACGACCTTGACTATCCGAATCGGGATCACCCTCCATAACATGAACCAGATGAAGTTCAGCTTGCAACTGGCAAACGAGCGAGCACGCAGTCTCAAGAGCCGATGTACTTTGTGCACTGAAATCGAAGGGGACTAGGATTTTGCGAAAGGTCATGAATTGAATTTCCTTCACTTAGGATAGAAATGCAACATCGCGAGACGAGCAGCTTAAGATTCGCGATTGATTGCAATCATTATACCAAAGCAGAAAATGCAACTCGAAACTCAATAAACGGACGGTGGCGGTTCTCGACAAGCGCTAGGTAAAAGCACGTAGTTTTCGACGGCGGCTATGCGAGAATTATCCGCAAATGTGCCAATCGACTCACTGTGTGCCAATGGGCGACATACTGTAGCGCAACCGCACTCTTTTGGTAGGAAGCGACCAACCTAGCCCGATGGCACACATCGTAATATTTGTTGAGAAGCGTCGTCTGTGTCGGTAATCGGCACGTTTATTGCCTTATAACGCCTTATAACAGTGGGGCAGCAGTAGGCCTTTGGAATGAATGGAGAGTGAACATGGCTTTGAAGTTATTTGGTTTTCGGAAGATTTTGGTTGCAACCGATTTTTCGTCACATTCGAAGATCGCTTTTGCAAGAGCTGTCGAGCTTGCAATTGGTTTCCAGAGTGAGATGTCGGTTGTGCATTGTTTGCCCGATCTCGCATTTATCCCTTCGGCTTCGGAGTTTGGTTTGCCGTACAACGACTACGCGACCGTACAAGAGGATTTTCGTCGAGAGGCAACGATGAGCATGAAGAACTTCTTAGAGGGAAATGTTCCTCAAGAATTGGCTGTTCATACAAGTATTTTAGTGGGCGATCCGCAAATTGAGTTGTCACTGCTGGCTGAACAATGGGGAGCTGATTTGGTCGTCGCGGGACGAAGCGGGCACGCCGGGTGGGAGCAGTTCCTATTAGGTAGCACGACCCGCGGGCTGGTCTATCATTCGCCAACTTCCGTTCTGGCCGTGAGTGACCAGTGGATCGGTAAAGCTGCAAACGTGCTGGCAGGTACCGATTTTTCAGACGCTTCGAGAAAGGCTGTTTTAGAAGGAGCGGCGATTGCGGAAAAGCAAGGCGCAACATTGCATCTTCTGCACGTCATTGATTCGAAGGACACACCTGAGAAGAGTGTCGCGGGAATGGCGCACGGCGAGTCGATTCGGAATTTGATCAAGGAGAATGCACTTTCGCGGCTCGAAGCATTCGTTCAGTCGCTGGGAATCGACACAACTCAGTTGCGGATCCATCTGTCCTGGGGAACTCCTTGGCGCGACATGTGTCAAACGGCAGAAACGTTCCATGCGGATCTGGTGGTCATTGGCAACGTTGGGCGCCGCGGTGTTAAAGGGCTTTTTCTGGGGAACACCGCCGATCGAGTTCTCAGCCATTGTAAGACAAGCGTTTTGGCAGTGAAGGATCGGACGGAA
>JAYVBW010000580.1:0-2158 GCA_043750255.1 Pirellula sp. | reverse complement strand
GTTTCTGAATTCAAGTGGTTAGCGGAATATCTGCAGTTGGACGTCAGCACTCCACCCAATCCTGCGGTCTACGCTTCGATTCGATTCATGGTGACTGCAAGTATCTGGTGGGCGCTCATCAATCTGCTACCCATCTACCCACTCGACGGTGGTCAGATCGCTCAACATGTCATCGGAATTTTTCGACGCAACAGCGGACTGATGGAGGCGCATGCGCTCAGCGCAGTCGTTGGCGTTGTTATCGCATATTGGTTCGTTACACACGGCATGTTATTGAACGCAATGTTCCTAGCATCGATGGTGATGAACAACATTCAGGCCCTGCAAAGCGGTTATGGACCTCGAAATTGGTGATAACTCAAAAAAAATTTCAAATTTTTTTTCGCCTCTGCGCGATCGATTTTTCGACCTGTAGGCATCGATACAACAACGATCGCAGATGGTGTTTTATTTGACGCGATAAGGCACTTCTTTTTCTCGTTGATGCAACGATCAATGATTACGAATTAAGGGTTGAGTGGGACATGGTTCCTAACTTCATTCGTGGCTTGATAGGAACGCGCTCAATGAACGCATGGACGCGCGTATGATTGCGAGACAACAATAAATTTGTTGGGTTTTTCGAATTCGCGATCGTTTGCGTGACGATGTTTTCAATCGCACGAGGCGCGCAAGGTATGCGATGAGGATCGATGCAATGCGTCGTTCCATCGATAAAAATGCGAGACACAATTTGGCTTCGAACGACATGGCTCATCGAGCCAATTGCGATCAAACAAAATTGCGTTAATCGATCGACAAAAGCGATCCAACGTCGCAATCATTCCACATGCAGTTGTGGAAAATTGGTTTCATTAATGTGGAAAAATTGTCGAAAAGATGTTGCATTAAGTTTCGACTTTTATACAAATAGTCGAAGTGGATGTTGTTCCTTTGAAGAGATTGGTTTGTTTGGATGCTCGATTCGTCGAGGACATGACACGATGTCACCAACCAAACGGTTTCGACAAAGGGTTTTTAAGTACCGGTTGCTAGACATAGATCGTTCATCTACTGCTTCTGATGATCGATCGGTGCGGCGACTAATAATTTCGCTTTTCGGAGGATATATCCGTGGCCAAGAAAAAAGCTGGGGCAACGAAGAAGAAGGTAGCTAAGAAAGCTGCTAAGAAGACAGCAGCACCTAAGAAGGCTGCAACCAAGAAGAAAGTAGCCAAGAAAAAGGCTGCTAAGAAGACTTCCACAAAGTCTCCTTCATAATTCCGTTGCTCTGCCTAGAGCATTCGGTCTCATGCCGATAATCTGCTCGAAGCAACAAAACCAAGACCGCCGAGTGGTAAATACCGCTCGGCGGTTTTTTTTTGCCATCAATCCGCAGGCTTACCCTTCCTGTGTAATCGGAATAATTAGCTCAACCTGCACTCCCCGACCGGACGATACCTGATAACGCATAGTCACTTTAGCAAACAGTGGGTACTTGGTCAGGCAGAGGAAGTGTGGCATCCAGCATGAAAATACGCAGCAAGCCTATTAAGCTGGCCTGGCTTTTTGTGCCTTTCATGCTGCTTCCTCCCAACATCGGCTGTATATCTATTCAAAATGCATCGCCAGCGGGATTGCCAAGGGTCGCCAATTGCAACGATGCCAAACTCACCACTTGGGCTAGCAACTGCAAACAGCGTTCATCCCAGTGGGTATCGGATCAGTGGAATCGGTGCGAGGCGGCAAAAGCGTCGATTCATTGCTGGATTCATACAAAAAGAGAAGAGGCAAACGCTCCACCGTGGCCTCGCTTTCACCCTGTACCGACCAGGCCTGTTTTTGAGCCCGAAGAAAACGGATCTTCGATGACGCCTGAGATTTATGGCAGATTCGGAAAAGGTTAGCAGCTCGGTGATTTCCACGGAGAAATCATTGTGTGCTCTACGAAGTGATCACGGCCCAGAGAGATCACGGGCGTAACCGCAACGACCCAATATCATCTTTCCGCAAATTTCGCTCTCGACCTAGCGCGGCCTAGTTCTCTAGAATCCAGAACGATAGCTGTACGTAAGTATATTTTGATAGCTCTCGACATTGAAACCGAAAGCTCCATGGAAGGACGACTCGGAAAATGACTCAGCAAACCAACGCCAAACATGGATACGCAAAACCAGGC
>JAYVBW010000579.1:0-5978 GCA_043750255.1 Pirellula sp. | reverse complement strand
ACCGGCGATCACGCGGTAGACAGCAAAGGGAGTGAAGCCATGTTTTCGGACCCATGTCATGAACCATGCAATGACGACAAAGGCGACCAGGAAGCTAGTGATGAAACCAGCCGAAAGTGCGATCCATTGTTCACTTGTTGGAAACGCTTCTTTGCGTAGATGCTGAAGCAGTTTGTAGCTGGCGGCCGCTACCATGACCGGTATCGAAAGGAAGAAACTAAACTCCAATGCTGCACTTCGCGAAAGACCCATCAGTTGGCCACCCGCGATAGTTGCCATCGAGCGGCTAGTACCGGGAAACGCAGCAGCCAATATCTGGGCTAAGCCGATCACAATGGCTTGCCTCAAGTTGACGTCGTCGATCTGCTGCGTTGTTACACGTTTGCTGCAATAAAGATCGATGAAAACCATGGCGATCCCGCCAACGATCAGCGCAATTGCGATCATGCGAAGGCTTTCCAAGTTCTCGCCGATAACCTTATCGATCAAGAAACAAGGAATGGCGGTGACCACAAAACTGATAAGCACTAGGGCGAGTGGGTGTTTCATCCACTTGGACTTATTGGAAATGCCCTCTTCGGTTTTTAAACCTACGCTGCAAAACGACGCAACAAAGCCTGAGAGGCGCGTCCAGAAATAAGCAATGACAGCCAGGATTGCACCGAGTTGGATGAAGACAGTGAACATTTTCCAAAAACTGTCAGTCCGATCTATCCCTATTATTGCCTGCGCGATACGGATATGCGCTGTTGAGCTAACGGGCAGGAATTCGGTTAATCCCTCGACTACGCCTTGAATAATAGCTGCGATCAGATCGGTCATGAAAAGATTAGAATCGAGAAAGGCTAAGGTTGGACCACTTTGAGTTGGGATTTCTTAGCACGCTAAACAAGGTGGCGAGTTCAAAGCGTCGTCGGAGCAACAACACAACGATAGCGTCATTCCAGACCAGCGGGTTGTTGATTTAATCGTTTAACAGTCAGCCGTAGGCGCACGGCAATGGAGTTGAGTGCGCCTACGGCTGACTGTTAAACGAAATGCATCCGTTAAATCAACAAGCTCTCAGCTGGCAGGGGGAGCCAACCTAAGCCTTCTTAGCCGCGTCGTATCGTTTGGTCACTTCATTCCAGTTGACCACGTTCCAAAATGCAGCGATGTAATCGGGGCGACGGTTTTGATATTTGAGGTAATAGGCATGTTCCCAGACGTCCATTCCGAGGATTGGAGTTCCCTCGATACCAGCAACAGCTTTGCCCATCAAAGGGTTGTCTTGATTGGCCGTAGAGCCAATTTCCAACTTGCCCTTGTTGACAACGAGCCATGCCCATCCGCTACCAAATCGAGTCGTACCCGCAGCCGCAAATTTTTCCTTGAACGCATCGTAGCTGCCGAAGGTCGCTTCGATATCGGCAAGCAGAGCGCCGCTGGGTTTGCCGCCAGCGTTCCAGCCAATTACTTGCCAGAAGAAAGAGTGGTTAATGTGGCCACCTGCATTGTTGCGCACGGCAGCGCGTTTGTCGTCGGGAACGACGCTCAAGTCTTTGATCAATTCTTCTGCAGACTTGGACTCGAGTGGGGTTCCTTCGACTGCCTTGATCAGATTGTTGATGTATGCCTGGTGATGCTTGCCATGGTGGATTTCCATAGTTAGCGCATCGATGTGTGGTTCCATAGCGTTAGATGCGTACGGTAACGGGGGCAGTGTATGGGCCATGAGTGCTACTCCAAAGTTGAAATGGTGGCTTTGCGTTGAAATTGCAACGAAATCTAAAACGGATATCGCAGTTTCCATCCATCCACTGCGACTCAATAGTGTACGCAAGCTTGTGTCTTTGGCCAGTGGCAGAGAGTCAGGTTGAATCGGTTCTGCCGAGTTGTTCCAATCAACTCGTTGCAAGTCCTGTGAGAAAACGCTAAAGTTTCGTATACTTTTACTGAGTTTCTGCATTTCCTCACCTTCATTTGTTTCCCAAAAAATCATGGCAAGCGTATTCATTCCATCGCAACAGCGTACGATTGACAATCCAATCGAAATTTCCGAATTTCTGAAGCCGTTTGGGATTTGGTTCGAACAGTGGCAAGTTGCGGGGCGGCTACAACCCACCGCGACCGATCAAGATATCTTGGCGGAATATGCTCCAGAGATCGAGCAAATCAAGAAAAAGGGTGGCTTTATCACTGCGGACGTGATCAATGTCCATGCCGACACGCCGAACCTGGACACGATGCTTCAAAAGTTTAACAAGGAGCATACGCACAGCGAGGACGAAGTCAGATTCACAGTCTCTGGCAAAGGGGTCTTTCATTTGGATCCTGAAGGCGGACCTGTTTTTGGTGTGACCGTCGAAAGCGGAGACATGATCAACGTCCCGTGTGGCATGAAGCATTGGTTCAACCTTTGCGACGACCGACATATTCGATGCATTCGTTTCTTTGAGGATACCGCCGGATGGACTCCACACTATATCGAACATGGCGTACATAGCGAATTCAGCCCGATGTGTTTCGGCGGCAGTTTCCTGCCTCAAACCAAACGGGTCGAAGCGTTGATTCAACCGTAACACTATGACGATTGCTAGACTTCAGGCCCAATGCGTCCTATTGGATATCGAAGGAACAGTCGCTGACATTCGTTTTGTTTACGATGTCATGTTCCCTTACGCAAAACAAAACATAGAACGATTCTTGGTAGAGAACTGGGAATCGCTTCCAGTCCAAAATGCAGTCCGAACGGTAGCCAGAGACGCAAAGATTGCATCGATCGACGACTGGTTAGGACCAGCATGGCAAAAGGTTGATAACATTGCCGTTCGTAAACTTTCAGAGCATTGTCACCAATTGATGGCTGCTGACAGCAAAGCGACGGGGCTTAAGTTGTTGCAGGGAATGGTGTGGCAGTTTGGATTCGAGAGCGGTGCATTAAGAGCCGAGTTGTTCGCGGATGTTCTTCCGGCGCTAGAGGAATGGAAAGCTAGCGGATTGGATTTGCGGATTTACTCGTCAGGCAGCGTGCTAGCTCAAAAGATGTTCTTCAAATACACCGTGCTCGGTGATGTATCAGACTTGTTTAGTGCTTACTACGACACGACGATCGGGACCAAGAAGGAATCAGCAAGTTACGAAAGGATTGCGGCTGAATCCCAATATGATCCCGCTGAGATCGTTTTTGTGACAGATGTTCACTCCGAATTGATCGCAGCCAGCCAGGCTGGCATGCAAGTCGTCGCCAGCGTTCGTCCTAACAATCTCTCCCTGCCTGCTGAGTTTACCGGGCTTACCATTACGAGTTTCTCACAACTCAATTTCTCGAGTCCGAATCGCTTGTCTGACACTTAGACATTGTTAGTATTACAACGCACTGTGGTAACTCAGAGGCGGATCTTGCGGGTTGGGAAAAATAGAAAACCCGTATCAAATGATTTCCGCTTTTTTGGATGCTTTTTTCCAGGATGGAACGGCGGTTGCTCTGAAGAGCATTCTAGATAGCCAGCCGAGAGTGCACGGATCGTGACGTAAAACGATGATCCATAAACAACACGCTATCGCTGCAAGCTGACGTTCCTGCCAGCTTTCGGTCGGGTGCCATGGAGGGGGTTTTAGAGAATATGAAAACTTTAGTTTCTTTAGTTCGATTCTGCGTCTTTTTTGTAGTTTCCGTCTCGATCGATTCGATTGGTTTTGGACAGGTTGCATTTGACGTGAATCCGATGGCACCTGCTCGCGAGTCGAGTTCGATTGGTTTGATGAACCAGTTGCCGAACTCTCGCATGGTCGATGTGCAATTGGATGTGTCGGCTTTGTTTGCTCCTGGCGACGCTGCGGTTATCACAGAGTACACCGTTCGAATTATTAGCCGACACGAAGACGTTCAGGTAGCCGATTATTCGCCTCGCACAGAAATGCAGAGCGACGTTTTTGGCCCGATGCAAATCAGTCAAGAGGGTGACCGCGTTCGCGAAGCAGCCATTCGCGGCGCGGGTGGTTATCCTGGAGTGGGCTCGGCGCAGGGCTACGCTTACTATCACGATAATTCGCATGAAACCGTTCACTATGCAAAGAAGCCATCGATGGAGTTGGTGAACGCCGCTGGCACGCTTGAACGTCGCCGCGGTGTGTATTTCAAAGTGCGTCAATCCTCTCAGACAACACTTGAGGGAGCCCGTCCATTTCGGATCGTATTTGAAGTGCCAAATTCCTGGCGAGCTGATTTGCTGGACGTTACGATTGAAGCCGCTGGCTTGGAAAACTCGCACTCCAAGCGTCCTCGCGTCCTTTCCACGCAGCAGTTTGTTGTCGCGCTTTATCAAGAGTTTGATGAGAATGCGGCCAACGCTGCCACGAGATATATTCGACAACAAGAGAACCTAAAGCAGTTCGCCAAGACTTACGCAAGAACCATTGAGCAACGAAGCTATCCAACACCCATACACAAGCTTGGCGCGAAACTCGACATTTACGAGCCGTCGATTCCGCAGCAGTGGCTGGAGACTTTGGTCTATCAACAAGGCGTATCGTACAATCTTACAAGGCTATCGCATTTGCCAGTTGATCTGCGAGTCGCAATCATGAATTATCTCGACCAAAAACACTTATTGGAATCGATGTCCGGAACAATTCGAAATGCAACCATGGTTTCGCGAGGCGTTTCGCAAGATTTTGTGCGACGCTGAGGAATGACCGCCGACTAGTTATCGAGAGATGCAACCTCGCCACGGTCCCTCGTGCCTATCGCGCTCCAAACCGTTGCCGAAATGGATTCCGAAATGACTTGGATTCGTCCGTCAGCAAACACGGCCTGTACCGAGCTTGGATGGCGAGAACTAAAGCCGAGCTCGATGTCTTCGATGAAGCCCAATGGCATTTTCTTCCAAGCGTTGGGGAGTATCGCAGTCGACCCCAATGCTTCCGACATCTCGTTTTCTCCCATGCCCGGCGATCCTACAGACCAATGATCGATGACCTGCAAGCTGTTATTGTGATCGGGGCCGACAACGCCTGGCAAGAAAAGGGCTTCAGCAACCAGCAACGTGTTTGTTAGCCCATCGGTGAAGTCGCGATGCCGTGTTCGGCTGTTCGTATAGAGAGCACCATCTTGATTCTCTTCACCGATCAAAGGCCCCGGTCCACTCTCTACTCCAATGGTTCCTGATGCGCACCCAAGGTAAGTACATGGAATTCTGTCTCCGACAACTTGATCGAAGGTTGCAGGGGCTCCAGACGAAGGACAACGAAAAACCGTAAGGACGGTCTGCATTGCGGTTATGTTTGGCAAAAACGAATCCCACGGCAAGTCTGGGTCAACAGAATTGCGGAGGTTGGTTTGCTCAATAAAAGGAAGTATCTGTCCACTCCACATGAAACGTTGGTTGCTAGGTAAATTCTTGGAAGTTTGGCAGCCGGATGGAAATTTGCTGTATGCATCTGCATGCTGTATGGCTGCTAGTCCGATTTGTTTCAAATTGTTCGCACATTGGATGCGTCTAGCTGCCTCGCGCGCAGCCTGAACTGCAGGCAGCAATAGTCCGACCAGGATACCGATAATCGCAATGACGACGAGTAATTCTATCAGCGTCATTCCAGCCCGCAGGAAATCGAGCGAATGTATGTTGGACTTGCGTGGAGAGTTTCGCATGGTTTCCTTCCAACTTGGATTCTGTCGAAAACCACATTCTACTAGCTAAGCTGAATTCTTGCCAAGAAATTGTGTCTTGGTGGTTCCAGCTGAGCTTCGTGCAGGGGGACGCTGTGACTAGCTTGCGAATCTTAGCTCCCCTGCCACACGAGCTGGCAGGGGAGCGATTCGAAACTACTTTTCGACCTGTACGGTTCAACCAAGTTTGCAGCTTACTGAGCCCGAGGCGCTAGCCGATTTCCTGCGACGTGGCTCGGCTAGCGCCCTCATCATTACCCACATTTCCAAGTAGTTTGTGCGCGTCCTGGATTGGCGTATGTTGTTGGCTGCCAAGCGTTTACCAATT
>JAYVBW010000578.1:0-6489 GCA_043750255.1 Pirellula sp. | reverse complement strand
GCACCCTATCTGGCGGGAGCGGCGGACAAGGTCACTCCAATAGTCATGGCACAAGCGGCGGGCTATGTCGCGACCGTAATCGCCGTGCTAGCATTCATTATCGGTTTCTACTTGCCGGAGCCAAAGGGCGAGGTTTTGGACTAACGAATGAGCTCGTCCGTTACCCCCTTTGTTAACCAACTCTTCGGCTCGATTGAACGAGCGCGTTCGATTGAGCAGTTACTTCAGGAACCGCTCGATTGGGCGATCAGCGCCTGGCGAGTGACAGGCGTCGTGCTCATGGTCGCGTCAAAAGGGGCGTGGAAGCGAACGATGCAGATCGGCAAATGCACAGCCGAGCCTCCGGATTGGAATCTCGCAAGCGAATGCCTGGATGGACGCCGAACATACCAGTCCCCGCTATGGACTTATTTGCCGATACCCTCAACCATCAATAAAAACCTAGTTCTTTGCTGCCAACCTGTACTCAGCCACCAGCAGATCGAATTGGTTGTCGAACATCTCGGCTTGGTTGGACTAACAATCGATACGTGGCAGCGACAACAGCAAAAAGCCCGCGACGTTGTTCGGCTTAACCAAATCCTCACAGTGGCAGCCGATTGGCACTCCCATCAAGACCTTGATCGGTTGCTACAGGATATCGCTCAAGCTGCGACAAGACTATTGCGATGCGACCGGGCAAGCATCTTTCTTTGGGACAAAGCAGCCCGAGAGCTAGTCGGACATCCGGCGTTAGGTATGGAGGGGAAACCGCTTCGCATCGCTGATGATAAAGGACTAGCGGGCGCTGTTCTAAAAAGCCTCCAGCCGCGGCGCTGGGATCGGTCAGACCCACACGATGAAGTCGATCGCCGGGTCGACTCAAGCAGCGGTTACCGCACCGATTCACTTTTGGCAGTTCCACTCATGGACGCTCGGAACAAGCCGATGGGTGTATTCGAGGTCATCAATCATACCGATGGAAGATTCGATACCCAGGATGAAACCGACTTGCTCGAACTCGCTCGCCATGCGTCTGCGGCACTCGCCAACACGCAGCAAATGCAACGGCTTGTGCAAACTCGCGATCGGCTAACTCAAGATGCACAGCAACAAGTGCAATTGATCGGCAATTCGCCCGAGATGCAATCGCTCAAGGCGACTGTAACGCGGGTCGGCGACACGGATCTCGCTGTGCTGCTACTCGGTGAAAACGGTACTGGCAAAGAAGTTGTTTCCCGCCAAATCCACTACCAGAGCAAACGCAAGTTTGAGCCATTCATCGCAGTGAACTGTGCAGCCATCACGGAAACACTTCTCGAAAGCGAATTGTTTGGCCATGAGAAGGGTGCATTTACCGATGCACATGAGACGAGAAACGGCAAGTTTGAAATGGCCTCGGGCGGTACACTTTTTCTCGATGAGATAGGGGATATGAGTTTGGCGGGGCAAGCGAAACTGCTTCGTGTTTTAGAGGAAAAAGTGGTTGTTCGAGTGGGTGGTTCAGCACCGATCCCGGTGAACGTTCGAGTCATCGCGGCGACCAATCAGAATTTGGTCGAGATGGTTGGTCAAAAGAAATTTCGTGAGGATCTGTATTTTCGTTTGACCGTGGTGACTATGAAACTGCCGTCATTACGAAATCGCGGTGAAGATGTCTTGGACCTCGCCGATTTCTTTTTGACTATGTTTTGTGCAAAGATTGGCCGCAGCAAGCCGACTTGGTCGGCCGGTGCCAAGCGCCGGCTGATGGCGCATGCTTGGCCGGGCAACATCCGCGAACTGAGAAACATCGTCGAACGGATTGCATACCTGACGAATAGCGACACGCTCGAGGAATCGGAGCTCGACTTCGTCAGTTCGCCTCGCTCGATGTCCGCAGATGGACCTGGTGCTACGCTGGATTTGAATCAATCGCTCGGCGATGCTACAGCAGATTTTCAAATCCGGTACATCGAGGAGCAGATCAAAGCATGCCACCGCAATGTCACTCAAGCGGCCGAAAAGATGGGCCTGCAGCGATCCAACCTGTATCGCAAAATGAAGCAACTGGGCATGAAGCAACCGGAAGGGTAGGAGCCGTTGTGGCGATTCAACAGCACAAACCATGGGGCGAGTCCCACGGCTACTCGGTGCCGCCGCTATCGCGGCTGTTTGGGCATCGCATGGGTCTAGCCACTGGCTGCCAATCGAAGCCCGAGTTTGACATCATGATCCTAGAGCCGTGTAACGGCGGAATCACATAGCTGCGGGGCTCGCCCCGCAGAGAGACGTTACGAACGGAATCGAGAGCCGTGAAACGGCGTCACCTCGATCCCCCCCTACCATGGAATCGCTGGCGCCGTTTCACGGCTCACCGGAGCTTGAGGTATTTGCGACGAGCGGCCTAGGATGCTCATGAAGTCGTCCGTAGGGCCATGGTCCCGTCAGCACCTTCAAGGAAATGACTCAATTTCAAGTTAGCGAACGCTGGTAGACGACGCCTCGTCGAGAGCCTCAGTCGTAGCGTTTATCGCCGTAGTTGCTTCGTCGCGTTTGGCACGATAGTCCACATTACTTGGTTCGAGCTCCATCGCTTTGGAGTACTGCTCTATGGCCTTTCCATATTGTTTTAAGTCCTTGAAATAGATGTCGCCACTAAGCGAAAAAGCCTGAGCTCGTGTAAACCAGGAAGCATCCTTGATCGAGTCAATTTGAAATCCTTTTTCAATGTCAGCAAGAGCAAGTTCATATTCACCGCGTTCACGATATACAGTGGCTCTTTCGAAGTAGCGAACATTGCTCAAGGGCTCCAATGCGATGACTTTAGTACGGTCGGATAACGCCAGTTCAAACTTATGAAGCCGTGAATATGTCCCTCCTCTCATGGAAATACAATACGCATCGTCGGGCTTAATTTCGAGAGCTCTCGAGTAATCTGCTAATGCCTCTTCAAAGCGTTCTAGTTTGAAAAATGCGGTCGCGCGCGAGCTCCATAGACTCAGGTCTTTGGAATCCGATTGCAACTTAAGAACGGTATCAAAGTCATCGAGTGCACGCTGTTGCTCGCCTCGCGATTGATACCACCGCCCACGAGCGGTAAGCTGCTTTACATTGTTGACATCCGTTGCGGCATAGTAGGCCGCTAGAATTTCGTTTCGATCGACTTCTTTTAGTTCCATTAGCTGTTCAGCCTCGTCCCGAAACCGAGTTTGCGATCCGGCACCTTCGGCGTACCGCTGGCGAGCGATTTCCCGATTGCCGAGTTGCCAATGCGCCATAGCCAAAAACATTCGATGTTCGCGATCTCCGCCTGCAATCATCGAATCGGCCTTCTCTAAGGTGTCGACCGATTCTTGCCACTGGTCAGCACGATACAAGGCCACACCAAGGTTATTTAAGTTGTTCGCAGATTGTGGATTTAGCTCTACGGCTTCGCGGGCAAGTTCCACTGCTTTGTGCGGATCTCGCTTGGTAGGGTCTGTATCGGTCGAAAGTTGCCAGGACTTATTGGTTAGGGCAAGAGCAAGGTTTTTGAGAGCTAGAGGTTCGTTTGGCTTGAGCCGTACGGCCTCACGGAATTCAGTGATACCCTCGTCTTCCTTTTTTAGAACCATAAGCACAACACCAAGGTTTATGTGGAATTTGGCATTCTTCGGATCGAGCCGTACGGCCTCGATGGCGTTGGCGAATGCTTCGTCAATTTTCCCTTGTTTTTGAAGAACCAAGGAAAGATTGCTATGTTCTACAGCAAGTTCCGGCTGCAATCGTATCGCCTCACGTGTCTCGGCGATGGCTTCCTCTAATTTGCCTTGGACTTCCAGAGCCCAGGCGAGGTTGCTATGAGCCGCAACAAAATCCGGCTGCAATCGTATCGCCTCGCGTGACTCGGCAATTGATTCCTCTAATTTCCCTTGTTTGCACAGGGCGTTGCCCAGATTGCTATGAGCCGCACTTAGTTCCGGCTGCAATCGTATTGCCTCACGATACTCTGTGATGGCTTCGTTCTCTTTCCCTTGCTCCAATAGGACGTTGCCCAGATTGTTATGGGTCAAAGCATATTCCGGTTGTGATCGGATCGCCTCTCGATTCTCGGCGATGGATTCATCTAACTTACCACTGCTAAAAAGGCTGGCGGCTAGGTTTGCACGAACGGTTGCGCTATCGGGCCGAAGTGCCACTGCAATCGAGTTATATCTCACAGCTTCCTCAAAATTGGATGGTATGCCTTTTTCCATCCGTGAAGCGAGAGCGTAATTGACCCATAACTCACGGGGCTTTTTTTGTTGGAGCCGTCTCAGCAAGATTCGCGCTCTCGCTTCTTCATCGACCTTCGCTAAGTGTTGTGCTAACCGAAGCAATGCGCTTACAGGTTGCGATTCCAGGTTGACCTCCTCAGACAGCTGTTTAAGCTGTGACTGCTTTTGTCCTTCATCCACCAGCTTAATTGCCTCGCGCAATCGCACCCGCCAGGGATCGACATCTGCGGCGTTGATGACTGTTTCTAACCGAGCGGCGGTCGGATCGCGGTGAATTGCGATTATGTGCGACTGATTTCTACCTAAAGGGATCATCTCTAGTCGCACCACGCTTCCGGCTTCACCACGCAACAGTTGCTCGATCTCACTCAATTTCAGTTTACGAGTATTAATTATCGCTCCGCTGAGGCTTTGCCCGATGCCTACAAGCTGATCCCCGGGCTTGAACAACTCCCGAAGCGATCGTGTGGATGTATTTACCACTATTCGTTCACTACTGCTCTGCTTCAGCGACAATCCCACCGGTGGAAAAATCGCTTCCAGCCAATCCGCAAGAGCCGCTAAAAGCTCTTCACGAACCAAGGTCGAACAGCGACCAATGTTGTCGGATACTTCCAATAGATTTCCTTCTTCGACAGCCAATCCGTAGTTTGCTACCGCCGCTCGCACTATTGGAACAATTGCCTCCTTGTCCATAGCCATTCCATCGCTACTCAACGTTGACAAAGTTGTTGCCTTTGCTACTTTTGCTGCATCTAGGTCTACAAGCAATTTTCGATCTCGCTGTTCTTGTGCCAGCTCGGCAGCGAACTTTTGGATCTGCGCGCGGGTTTGCGCGTCAACTGTTCCCGTTTCCGAGAGTGTCTGTGCGAGCTTGATCTTCTCGTTTGCCTGCGCTAGCGCTTCCATATTGAGTCCGTTCGGTCCCACTTGACCTCGCAACTGCGCAACAGTCGTTAGGGCACCGGTGATTTCCTGCTGGATTTGTTGCCCGCGTTGGGCCTGCTCACGCACTCGAACGACCAACATCAGGCTGAGTAGCGTGGTGACTATGAGGCCCAGCATTCCCAAGCCTACCGCGATGGCTTGCCCCTTGTATCGTCGGGCCAGTTTACTGAGCCGGTAAAAAGCCGATGGCGGACATGCCTCGACCGGCTCGCCATCAAGATAACGCTGCACGTCGGAAGCCAGCGCATTGGCCGACTCATAGCGACGGGTCCGATCCTTTTCTAAAGTTTTCATCACGATCCAGTCGAGCTCGCGTTTCATGGCGATCGACAAATGCCGTAAGTCAGTCTGACGGCGATCGGATACAGTCGATGCAACTTTGTTCTCTAGAGTACTGATCCGTGAACTAGGACGTGGTGGTTCGTCCTCGCGAATGATTCTGCGCATCTCGTCGAAACCGGCCCGTTTGAGCGTTTCACGATCAAACGGTGTGCTGCCTGTCAGCAACTCATACAACAACACGCCGAGCGAATAGACATCGCTGCGAGTGTCCACATCCAGGGTGGTCATCTGCGCTTGTTCAGGACTCATGTACAGTGGCGTACCGATCATCTGCGCTAGGCCGGTATGTAGCGTGTGTTCCGTAAGTGGTTGGTGCGTCGCCTTGGCGACGCCGAAGTCGATGACCTTGGGCACCGCCCGGATATCATCTAGCTCCACGAGAATGTTCGAGGGCTTAAGATCTCGATGGATCACCCCTTTTTGATGCGCGTGCTGAACGGCGCCACAGACCTTCACAAACAGCTCCAACCGATTCCGCAGGTCGAGTTTGTGCTGGTCACAGTATTCCGTGATCGGAATACCTCTTACCAATTCCATGACGAAATAAGGACTACCCGATTCGGTTGCACCTGCGTCGAGTACTTTGGCGATGTGTGGGTGATTCATCATCGCCAGTGCTTGTCTCTCCGCCTCGAACCTGGCCACCACTTGTCGGCTATCCATGCCCGGTTTGATGATCTTTAGCGCAACCGTGCGGCGAAGCGGTTTCTCTTGGAGAGCCACATAAACGACCCCCATGCCGCCTTCGCCGATTTGCTCGAGCAGCTTGTAGGGACCGATCAACGGGTGATTTTCGATGTCAACGAGTGGCCGTTTTAGGGAAACTGAATCTGTAGCAAAGTCTGTGGGATCTAGCATTGCTCCCACGCGATCAAGCGGATTTGTCCTCTCGCTGTCCTCTGCGGCCAGCATCGACTCGATTCGTCGTCGCAAGTGCTCATCGTCCCGGCATGCCTCATCAAGATAGTTTCGACGCTGAACA
>JAYVBW010000577.1:0-1896 GCA_043750255.1 Pirellula sp. | reverse complement strand
GGCTTTCTTTTTGTCGTTCGAGCATTCTTCGGAGCGTTATTCTTTGCCATGGCTTGGGCGCGTTCGTAGACGAGTTCGCGTAGGTCGATTGGTTCGAGTACTTCGACACCTTCGCCCCAGGATTGGATCCAACGACTTACCTCGATGATCGAGTTCAATCGCCACCGCACCACAATCGAGCCGTCCGGTTGCTCCTCGATCGTTTGCGTTGGATGCCAGCGTTTCTCACGCACGTATTTTGCCACTTCCGCATCGCATTGAATGACGATGTCTCGGATCTCAGTGTCTGTCTCGCAGACCATTTGAAATCCACGGCCGATTGTCTCGTCGATCGAAAAGTCGGTCGGACGGTCAAAGATGTCGCCGGTCGCCTTAACCGATTGAATTCTCGAAACCGCGAACATCCGCATTTCGGTTCGCATGTGACACCATGCGAAGAGATACCAAGTCCCATTGATGGACGCGACATGCCATGGATCGATCACGCGCGTTGTCGTGTCGTTGCTTGACGCTGCCCAATAACGCACTTCGATTTGTTCGCTAGCCAGCAAATGCTCCGTTAAAGTGGCAAAGATCTCAATCGACTCGGTCGGAACCGCTGTCTGTCGAAAGCTATGAGTCTGCTCCGCGTTTTCCCGAACGACGCTTGCCATTTCTGGTATCGACGCTGAAATCACGTCCACTGCGCGTGCCAACAGTGGCGAAAACGGCGAAGACCGATTCTGGGACAATGATTGTTGAGCGACGAATATCGCCAGCAGTTGATCGCGAGTGATCTGCTGGCTAGAAAGCGTGAAGGCTAGATCCGTATAGTGCCAGCCATGCCGATTTTTGCAGTAGTCAATCGGTGCGTTCCATTCAGACCGAAGGAATTCCAAGTCCCGCCGAACTGTCCGCGGATCGACTTCAAGCGTTTCGGCCAATCCTTCTGCCGTAGGGTAACGTCCCTTGCGCAACTCCAGATCGATTAGCTGCAGACGTCTCAATTGTGGGCGTTTTGCGGACTTCACGGCTGGGCTCTCACAATCGTCCGGTTTGTTGAAAAATTGAACGCGACGTATAGTGATAGCATAATCATGGCGTAGGACAACTACAGTCAGGGCAAAATTATTTTGTGACGGAATGCTTTGCAACTACCCTGGGTTATGCACGCCATCGATATTCCGAGCTGCATCGGCTCCGATCGTGGCATTCTTTTGATTGACCTTTTTTGCCGGAGAAACGCATCATGCCTGCACGCTCAACTTGGAGAGGCTCCATTCAAATTAGTGGCCTATCGATATCAGTTCGCGTCTTCAATGCCGTGGATCGGTCGCCTGATATTGAGCTACATCAGTACCATCAAACTTGCTCGAACCGCATACAATTTAAACGCATTTGCCCCCAACATGGCCCTATCGATAGCAAAGAAATCGTGGATGGGTATGAGTATGCACCGGAGCAGATTGTTTTGCTCAGCCCCGAAGAATCGAATTCCATCCTACCAGAGGACACGAAAGTAATTGGAATCGAGTACTTCGTCCCCAAAGACGAATACGAAAAAGTTTGCCTTTCCGGAAAACATTTTTATGTTGTCCCGGATAGCACCAAGGATCAGCGTCCTTTTGTTGCAATCCAAGATGCGTTGTCATCAGCAAATCAAGTTGCCTTTGCGAGAGTTGTTCTGCATCAATCGGAATACATTGTCGCGATCAAGCCCTTTGGTCGACTCATGCAACTTTCCGTAATCGAATATCCGGAGCGCGTACGCGAGGTTAAAGATTACGAATCGGAAGTCGATCAGGTTGCGATCTCTCATGAAGAAAAGGCTTTAGCAACTGAGTTAGTATCTTCGATGGGGCAGTCGGTTATCGATTTGGATAGTATAAGGAATCCACGAACCTTGCGATTGTCAAC
>JAYVBW010000576.1:0-3854 GCA_043750255.1 Pirellula sp. | reverse complement strand
CCCGCTTCCAATGGCCAGCAGTGGATCGAATACGACATTCGTCCGTACACGCAGAACTTAAAAAACGTTGAGCGTCCACAACAAGTCATCATCGACTGGATCATTCGGGAGACGGGGACAGATGTTTGGTTCAACGAACCGATGGGGATTCTAAACGCTGACCGATCCACCCTGCGAGTCTATCACAACGCCGAAATGCAGAAAAAAGTCGCTCAGGTCTACGAAAAATTCGTTAATGGCTTGACTGAGCCACAGGTCTACGGGCTTCGTCTCATCACGGTTGGTAACCCAAATTGGCGAACTAAATCCACAGGGCTAATGCGATCGACACCTGTTCAAACTCCAGGCGTTCAAGCTTGGTTGATGCCTAAGGAAAACGCTGCGATCTTTATGGCTCAATTACGAACACGGATCGATGTTCGGGAAATGCAAGCGGTCGACATCGCCATGATCAACGGCCAGTCGCAGGCTTTAGAGCAATTGCGTTCTCGCAACTACCTAAAAGAGTACAAAGCCAACACAACTTCAACGTGGCCTCCTTACACCCCAGTCTCCGATGAAATCCAAGAGGGCTATAAATTACAAGTCAGTCCGTTGATGAGTTTAGACGGCCGATCCGTTGACTTAATGCTCAAGTGCGAGATTGATCAAGTCGAGCGACTCAACAATGTAACGATCGACTTGCAGATTCCCATGAGCCAACCCCAGTCGGTTCAAATCGACGTGCCTCAAGTTGTCTCATGGCGGCTTCACGAGCGATTTCGATGGCCCTCAGATCAGATCCTATTGCTCTCCTGCGGAGTCGTTGCCGCTCCTGCTGGCCAAGTGAACAACACGTTGCTAAGCGGAAATCCGCCAACCCTATTTGGTCTCAACCGCATTTTTCCAATCACAACGGGACAGAGGACCGATGCATTGTTTCTAATTGAATATCGTGGACCAGCTTCGACGCAACTGAATCAACCGATGGTGGCACCATCGGGAGCAGTCGCACCCGCGCCCAACAGCGCAGCGGCAAACGTTTCCCGAGGCAGATACTAGTGCCACCGGGTTGAACGCAACATCGCTCACATGTCGTAACTGACTTTGCCATGCTTGCTAGCTCGGCTGATTTTGTCCAAGCTGTACAAGCCTGCCAACACAAACTCGACGCACGATGCTCTTACGGCTGGGTTGTCCGTGGCGTTCACTTCAAAAGCTGTTTCCCATACCGGTGGTACGTGCTTGAGTCTTTCTGCATACGCGGAACTTGGCAGCAAATCACCGACTTCGATGCGAACCCCCTTATTAAAGATCTCAGCTATTTGCCCAACCCCGTGTTCGGTTGCATATTGCTCGAAAACCGACTTGATGGCACTGGAGATGAGCGAATCAAGAATCTTGCGTTCCGTCATTTGATGGCTTCCCATCAAGTCGACTTCGAGTTTGCCTAACGATGACGTGTAGAGATGACCCAAATCACTAATCCTAGGAACCGCCAACGGCTCGCGCAGAAGAACCGCACGCTGACGCGCCGATGCGATCATCGTGCGGAAATTGGACAACGAGAATCGAGCTGAGACGCCTGACGCTTGATCGACATATTTACTCTTTCGGGCTTGAGCGGTGATCTCCTCGATGATCTCCGTCATAAAGTATGGGATTTGGACGGGGTAATCGCCACCCAGATCGAGACCACACTCTTGCTGGAGTATTTGGATTCCTTGGTCGCGATCCATTGGGTAATGCGTTTGAATCAGCGATCCGATTCGGTCCTTTAATTGCGGAATGACTTTTCCACTGCGGTTGTAAGTGCCTGGGTTTGCTGAAAACAAAATGAATATGTCTAAGTCAAATCGAACAGGGTAGCCGCGTATTTGAACGTCGCGTTCCTCAAGAATATTGAACAAACCAACTTGAACGAGCTCGTCGAGTTCGGGCAACTCGTTCATCGCAAAGATGCCGCGATGCATACGTGGAATCAAACCGAAATGCAACGCAGATTCAGAGCCCATGCTCACGCCGCCGGTCAACTTCGAGGGATCGATCTCTCCGATGACGTCGGCAAACTTGGTGCCCGGTGCAAGCCGTTCGACGAATCGTTCGGATCGGTGCCACCACCCGATGGGGACTTGATCTGCAGTGTGATGCTTTAAAAAGTCTTTTGCCGTCTTGGTGATGGGATGGTACGGATCTTCATGGACGGGGACATCCAAAATGTCTAGAAAGGGAACGTATTCGTCCAGGAATCGGACGAGCGTTCTCATCAAGCGGCTTTTCGCCTGTCCCTTTTCACCAAGGAACAGTAGGTCATGGCCCGCAAGCAGCGCGATGTTCAGTTCCGGAATCACCGTGTCCTCGAAACCGACAATACCTGGATAGAGCGTCTCGCCTGCGGCTAGCATTCGTACGAAATTCGAGCGAATTTCGTCTTTTACAGGGCGACTTTGCCAGCCAGTAGCTTGCAATGCTGCTAGGTTCGTTGGACGCGTTAAAGTTGGATTTGACATGAGCAATGAGTGATTTCTAAGTAGGGAAGGGTTAACTCAACGTTATCCCTTTATAGCGAGCTGACAATTATAGCGAGCTGGCAATGCACAGAGGGTCAGCTATTGGAAGGAGCTTACTTATACGCAATACTACCGACAGGGAGTTCGTCACAAAAAAAGTGTTCGAACGCATTCGCGCGCCTAGCATGGAGCAAAAAACATGGCAATTGAAAACTCAGTAATATTCGACAATCTTAACGACGCCCAACGAAAAGCCGTAGCGCACGTCGATGGTCCAATGCTGACATTAGCGGGCCCTGGTAGTGGCAAGACACGCGTGGTCACCCACCGGATCGCACACTTGCTGGAACAAGGTATCTCACCTTATTCAATCCTCGCTTTGACCTTCACCAACAAAGCAGCACAGGAAATGAAAGGTCGGCTAAAAAAGCTGTGCGGCGACGAACCGGTTTGGCTTGGAACCTTCCACGGATATTGTGCTCGATTTCTACGTCGATACGGACGCATGGTTGGGATTTCGGAAAACTTTTCCATTTTCGACACCGACGACGCAAAAAAGGCCATGCAACATGCGATCGTGGAAGCAGAAGTTTCACTGACCCATCTCAACATTGGAGACATTGTTAAGGGAGTGAGCGGCCTAAAAAGCCGCGTCGTCACGCCCGATATGATGCAAGGTGAGCATCCGTCAAGTACCGACAAAGTGCTCGCCAAAGTCTATCCGGCTTACCAAAAATTCTTATTGCAAAACAACGCCGTCGACTTCGACGACCTGTTGATGCACACCGCCTCCATCCTGCGATCAAGTCCGGACCTGCGGAGTGAACTCGATTCCAAGCATCGTTATATTTTGGTCGACGAATATCAGGATACCAATTTAGCGCAGTATCTAATCGTGCGGTCTTTGTCCGTCGACTACCCGAATCTCAATGTAACCGGCGATCCCGATCAATCGATCTATGGCTGGCGTGGGGCAGATATTTCTAACATACTTAATTTCGAACGGGACTATCCCAACGTGGTCACGGTTCGGTTGGAGCAAAACTACCGAAGCACTCCTGAAGTCCTTTCGATAGCGGACGCATTGATATCATGCAACACGCGACGTAAAGCGAAACAGTTGATTCCGACGCGTGAGACGGGCACTCCAGTCAAGCTATATTCGTATGCCTCGGCTCGTGACGAAGCGGACAATATTGCAGACCAAATCGTTGCAGCCGTCATGGCCCACACCGCCAAACCAAAAGACTTTGCGATCCTCTATCGTACTAACGCCCATTCGCGACTCCTCGAGGCGGCATTGCTGCGACGCAAGCTCAATTACCAACTGATTGGTGGCTTTCGATTTTATCATCGCGAAGAAAT
>JAYVBW010000575.1:0-3337 GCA_043750255.1 Pirellula sp. | reverse complement strand
AACCGTGGGCTAGCGCCCTGCGGCTAATGAATAATCCGGGGCTAGCGCCCACCGGTTCACTAAATCGCAAAGTGAGTGCCATTGGGCTAGCGCCCTGCGGCTGATCAATAAATACCCTGAGAATGCAGATCGTCTAACGACGCTACGATTAGAAAAATACTGCGTAATCGGTAAAATGCGTTTGGGAGCGCTCCAATTGAGAAAACATTGCCGACGCTGACGGTCATGTGGACGGATTGTATCGGTTTCGCGACCGACTTCACTCCGTCACTTTTGTTTGCCGCTCACTGTAATGTGTTTTTTGAGGGAAAGAAGTCGCCCTTCCTTGATGCCGCGAATGTTCATAAGTTGATCAATGGATTCGTAGCCGCCCAATTCGTCGCGATACTTTAAGATATCGTTCGCCAGTTTTTCACCAACGCCCGGCAACAGATTAAGTTCTGCCTGCGTTGCGTCATTCAGATTGACGATCAGGGCGTCAGGTAGTTCGCTGTCGTATCGATGGCGGCTTTCACGAAAAAACCAAACGGACATTGTCCAAAAAACGATCAACAGCAAGAGGACTGCAAACGCCTGAGTTCGGATCCAAACGACTTTGTCGCGTTCTCGAATACGAATACCGATTTCGTCCGATTTGTTTGCTTCCTGCATGATCTATTTGAGACTCAAATTCAGACTTAGTTGGATCGCAACTGTTGCAGAACTTCGCTTACGATTCGGTCTATTACGGTATCATCGGAGATTGTTTTGTTTTGCGCATTGAAGTTACCTTGAGTCATGCGGGTCGACTTCATGAAGTCGAATTCGGCGAGCAGTTCTTGTAGTTTCCGTTGCGTCAAGTCGGCGGCGCTCACTTGTTGGGGTGTTAGGGGCTGGCGTGACTGTCCCAGATCCCAACCGCGAATCTTAGCACCTCGTCGAAAGCCCTCTGGAAACTCTGCGGTCATTAGCATCGTGTCAAATAAAGGCAGAAGTTTGTATTGGATTTGCATGGCGCGTTCCCATTGACCTGCTCGAGCCGCTTCGTAGATACTTCTGGTCAGTTCAGGCACTACTCCACTCGTTGCGTTGGTGCCACCGTCACATCCGATCATGAGCATGGGAACAAGGGAAGCATCCCAACCGGTCATAAAAAAGAAATCGCTACGGATGGGACGTACTTCCGCTATCATCCGCATCATGTGTGGAATATCGCCAGAACTATCTTTAATCCCAACTACGCGCGGACACTCTTGCGCCAATCGCTTTACTGTCGGCACGTCGATTGGCGAGGCAAACATTGGAATATTATAGAGAGTAACATCGACGGAAACACGGTCCGCGATCTGCTTGAAGTAAGCGTAGACTCCGTCCGGAGCCAAGCGATAGTAGAACGGAGCCACGATGGCAACGGCTCTGACGCCCAGTGCTCCGTATGTGTCGCAGGCTCGGATAGTTTCTTCGATGTTGGCTTCAGCAGCCCCTGCCAAGATCGGAACCCGACCTCGCGTCTGGTCAACGACCACTTCGATAACCCGTTTGCGTTCATCGGGCGTGAAACGAACGAATTCACCGGTACTGCCGTTCGGGTAAAGTCCGTGAACCCCATGCTCAATTAGCCAGTCGATGTAGCCGCGGAGCGTGTCCTCATCCAGTTCACCACGCGAGTTGACAGGAGTGATATTGGGGGTAAATATCCCAGCTAAAGGTTGTTTGCTCATGATACAACCATATCACATCGAATACGTCACTGGCAATACATAGGGCGATTTGTCATCATTTCACCTCGAACAAGGGTGTGTTTTTGAGGGTTTTCCCTATATCCTTGTCGTTTTCACAAAGGTTTTTCATGCATTCCGCCTTGCTTTTCGCGCTTCGGTTGTTGGTCCCAGGAATCGTGTTGGCTTACGTATTAGCCATGCTGGCATCTTCATGCATGCCCATAGCGGACACGACTGGCGAAGCCCAGGCAATTCCTCGTTGGGAATTTTGGCTGCTCCACGCTTCTGTTCCGTCTGTAATTTGGTGGCAATGGACTGGCGGACTACAACCGATCACGATTTTCGACCGAGTTCCAATTCTTATCGCGGCTGCGATCTGGCTGTCGGTTTGCCGGATGCTTGGCAATTTGATTGCACACATGGATGCAGTTTCATGTCGGTTATCGAAATACGAACAAATCGGTATTTCCATTTTGGTTGGTCAGTCCGCACTTTCTGCCCTTGTCTTTCTTCACGGTTCGCTTTTTGGCACACATTCTCTCGGATGGCTATTCGTGTCGGGAATCATCATTGCAATTGCTCTTTGGCGATTTTGCGTATGCTCATCGACGGAAAGTTCGCATCACGAAAGGGTTCACTTGCGGCCAGCGGAGACTTGCCCCGATGTTTCGTTTGCAAGTTCGATCAGCAGGCGGATGGTCGGTTTGCTTTTTCTTGCAACGGTTTTTCTTGCTTGCATCCAGGTGTACGGTGCCACCATCCCTACTCAGGACATGAGTGTCCGCGAAGTCCAATGGTGGCGTGCTAAACACGCGATCCTGGACGGACGAATCCGATGGTCCGATGAGCATTCCAAGGCCAACGCACCTGACAGTTTTTCCATGCCAGCATTGGCATTTAGCTGTTTGCTAACTAAAGAGCTGCCATCGAACCCCCCTGACCCAATGGACTCGATTGAGTTTCGTGAGCGACTGAACAGTAGATTGCGGATAGGTGTATTGGCGGGAAAGACAGTGAGTGCGATTCTTTGCGTGGTGGGCATTTTTCTTGCAAGCGTTCATGTTGGCCGCCGATGGGGATATTTGTCGGGGCTGTTCGTCGGCTTTCTTCTAGTTTCAACTCCTGGAATTGCGGAGTTAACTCGACTAGGACGAACGGAGGCACTTACAGGAATTTGGAGTGCCGCATTGCTCGTTGTTTGGCAAGCGTCTCGAAATTCAAGTCGATCGAAAACGTCGTTGGGAGTGCTTTGGGGGTTTCTCGTGGCGGGCGCGTTTAGTTCAGGATACGGATCGGCGGTACTGGTGGGATTGCCTGCTGTTGTTTTATGGATCTGGACCCGTCTCCAACGGCAGACAGGAATGACAACTGAAACTCAACCATGGAAGCGCGATGGCGTTTGGCCGCGAAGGCTGGTTACATCGTTGAAGCTGGCGTGTATCTTTCTCGCGGCAAGTGCTTTTTACCTTCGCAATGCCATTGCAAGCGGCGATCCAATCTACCCTTGGAGTGGTGTTATTTCACAACAACTTGGTCTTCTAAATCCAAGCGATATGGGTGACACAGTGCTCCACGCGCATCGCGTACCAAGCGAGACGCTTGTCGAATCGATTGCAGATGCAGCTAATTCGGATTCG
>JAYVBW010000574.1:0-2240 GCA_043750255.1 Pirellula sp. | reverse complement strand
TCGATGCCTGTTTGCTCGAGCAGTCGCCGAGACCACTCCGGGTGTAACCGATGAGACAAAGAACGCAATTGCTCGATTGGATCGAGGGCTTCGATTGTTGCCCCGGCTGGCAAAATACCGGCACCTGCCCAAGAAGCTGCTTTTCCAATCTCTCCCGCATCCACCACCAATACCTTCCATCCGTTTGAAGCGGACTGGTAGGCAATGGAAAGTCCAATGACTCCACCCCCGCAGAGCATGAGGTCGAAGGGCGGATGGGTACAGGAACGCATTTTGCGATTACTCGTCGTCATTAAAGATTTCATCGCGAGAATGAAGCTGACAAAACAAGGCCCGTTTCTGCTCCGGTAGTGAATAGTCAAAGCCAAGTTTGCGCAAGAATCCTTCGGAGGCGCTGATCGCCATAATTTCTAAAATCCCCTTATCCCGAGCGCGGTCAACACATGCCTTGACGAGTCCCGAACCGATACCGTACCCCTGGTATCCCTCGGCAACCGCCAAGCATTGAATTTCGCCGAGCTTTCGGGAATAGATTTCTACAGCGGAAAAGCCGACCAACTTAGGATCACCTCGTTCATCGGTGACTTCCGCAACGTAGCCGTTGGCCATTAACAGGATCAATTCGGCTTGCATTCGCCTGAGCAGCTTGCGTTGTTCGACAAACGGCTTGAGCAGAGCTTGGATAGGGATCAAGTCGTCAAAATGAGCGCGTCGGATCTTGTAGGGGACCTTCATCTTTTCTTCGGCAGCGGCAGACGGTTCGGACAACGTAATTCAATCCAGGGTAAACAGGTTCGATCATTCCAACGCTGGAGTCTGGCATAGCGTGGGTGCTAGCAATCTTTGGCTATGCTAACCGATTCAGGGCTTGGAGCCAATCGCTGGCCGCCGTTCAGGACCCGCAATCTTTACCCAAACCGTACTAAGGTTTGCTCGTATTGCCTCGTTCGATCCGTTTCCCGTATAAAGACAAAAGAGAGTTAGGCACAAGCCGTCCGGCTACCGAAATTCAATTCGAGAACACTTCTTGTGGACAATTAGTCCCAGTGTCGTCAGATTCACCACTCTGGTTCGATCAAAACTTCGCAGCGAGCTTTATGGGACAGCGACTATTCTTCTCGGTCGGAGAACCGAGCGGCGACCTACACGCCGCCAACTTGATCCGAGCCGTTCAGCAGATATCCCCGTCCTCGACGTTTCGGGGGCTTGGTGGAAGTCGCATGATTCAAGCTGGCTTAGAGCTGGATTATGATCTCACCAGTTTGGCGGTGATGGGGTTTGCTGAGGTGCTTCCAAAGCTTAGAGAATTTTTCCGGGTTGCCGACTTGGCAGAACAGAGTTTTGCGCGTGGCGATGTCGATGGAGTCGTCCTCGTAGACTTTCCAGGATTTAATTGGCACATTGCTAGGCGAGCCAAAAAATACGGGCTGCCGGTCTTTTATTACTTGCCACCCCAGTTGTGGGCTTGGGGTGGTTGGAGAGTGAAAAAAATGCGACGCTATGTCGACCATGTGCTCTGCAATCTCCCGTTCGAGACGCCGTGGTTTCAAAAACGAAACGTGGATGCACATTACGTCGGGCATCCGTTCTTCGATGCGGTGGCACAACAGGTTTTGGATGTTCGTTTCGTTGAGAAATGGCGAGACAGCAGAACACTTCAAGTGGCAGTGTTGCCAGGCTCGCGAGACCATGAGGTACATAACATTTGGCCGTTGCAATTGGAGGTGATTCGCAAGCTAGCGGTAAAGCATCCACAAACACAGTTCTTGGTCGCAGCCATCAAAGACTCGCATGCGTTATGGTGCCGTTCGCTATTGAAGGCTTCCGATGCAAAGTTGCCAATACACATTTTCGCAGGCAAGACCAGCGAGATTATCGAGTTAAGTGATTGCTCGTTGATGAAAAGCGGTTCGGTTTCTTTGGAGTTGATGGCAAGAGGCAAACCCGCCGCAGTCATGTACCATCTCAGTCAATCGACGTATGCCATGGCCAAGCTTCTTGTGAAGTGCAAAAGAATGTCGTTACCCAACCTCATTGCTGACCATCAGGTTTTGCCGGAGTTTCTATCGCACGGAAAGCTCAATTCCAAGTCGGCATTGCAATCCATTGAGGACGTTACGCAAGAAATGTCGAAGCTTCTGGGAGATTCCGCCTATCGTATGACGCAGCGTCGAAACCTGAATGCGCTTGCCTCACAATTCGCCAAGCCCGGTGCAAGCAATGCTGCGGCTCGATTCATC
>JAYVBW010000573.1:0-1728 GCA_043750255.1 Pirellula sp. | reverse complement strand
GATGCATTTGCCCGATTGCGTGGTCACTAGTCGCTTGCGATAGTGAGCTTTCCCCACCGTTTCGTTGCTTGCCGATAGGTTGAGCAATACGTTGGCTCCAGCGATCGCTTGACATGCACTCGGCGGAATAGGGACCCAAAGATCTTCGCAAATTTCAATTCCAACCGTGGCACCTCCACATGTAAACAACAGATCGGTTCCAAACGGAACCACGCTATCGCCGCCGATGGATAACATTACCTGCGCAATAGGTTGCCCTGCCCCGGATTGAAACCAACGCGATTCGTAGAACTCTTGATAGGTTGGTAGATGCTGTTTGGGAACCAGGCCAATAATCTGCCCTCCGCAAAGAACAGCAGCGACGTTAAAAAGTTTCCCCTCGACCGAAAATGGCATTCCGACGACGACCAGTTGTTTGGTTTGGACGGTACGCGATAGCGCAATCAATTCTGTTTTGCACGCATTCAATAATGAACCTTGCGTGAACAGTTCGCCACACGTGTAGCCGCTCAAGCACAATTCTCCAAAGACGATCACGTCGGAATCTGGGAAAGCAGTAATCGCAGACTGAATCGATCGTCGATTGGCCGATGGATTGGCGACGCAGATCGGAGTGGACGCGGCGGTAACTCGCAAAAAGCCTAGTGGATGCATAGTTGGGATATCAATGGGCTGGGCTTCGATGGAAATGAATATGCTTCCATTTGCCTTGCTTTCGGTGCCAAACTCGGGTCTCTTCCATCGCCGAGGAAATCGGTTTCCCATCATTGATTCGTTGAGTCAAACGAATATATGCGATGATTGCGACATCTCCGATGATGCGAATATGGGGAGCGTTGATCGTGGACTGGACCGGAGTCGGTGTCGCCGATGAGGGTAAATTAAAGTAATATTGATGAAACTCCAAACCGTCTACCAAATTGCCGAGCGCTTCCGGTTCGAAGCAGGTCAATGATTCATCGCATATTTCGATATAGGTGTCCCAGTCTCCAGCCGTTATCGCGACCAAAAGCTTTTGAGTTAATTCGAGCACAGCATCGCGATCAGTTTCTAAAGACATTTTTCTCCCGTTCATTTTCTTTTGGATCTCATTACAAATGCAGGTTTACAATACAACCTTAATTCTATCTCGCGACCGTGTCGAGCGACACTCCGAGTCGCGATTCGCTAGGATCCTATGGCCAAATCCTGAAAGCTGGAGTAAATTCTTGATTGCGTCGTTTACTTAAACAGTCCTCAAGATAACGCAAGAATTGCATATATTATGAGCTTAAGGATTCAGCATCTCGCCAGTTTTGGCGTCGCGATTTCGATGATTTTGTTGATTACTGGTTGCGCTATCGCGCAAACAGGTCAAAATGACAACACCAAGCTTTCTGAAGGGAGAAAAATTGCAATGCCGTTAAAGACCGGACCTGACGATAAACAAGAAAAGGCCGTACCGGGGAAAATCGATTCGGACGCCAAGCCTGAGTTTCTCGAAACAAAATCTGGTTTGAAGTACCGCATTCTACGGAACACCGACGGAAAAAAACCCAAGGCCTCTGATAAGGTTACGGTTCACTACAAAGGCTGGTTGGACAACGAATCGATCTTTGACAGCTCCTATCGTCGCAACGAAAAAATCTCGTTTGGTTTGAACCAAGTGATCGCAGGTTGGACCGAAGGCATGCAATTGGTCGGTTCGGGAGGAATGATCGAATTGGATATCCCATACGAACTCGGCTA
>JAYVBW010000572.1:0-6039 GCA_043750255.1 Pirellula sp. | reverse complement strand
TTTCCCCCCATCAACTGCTGCGTTTGTTGTTTGTTGCCGACTCGGATTGTAATTCGAGTACCAATTGCATCACGATGGCATTGCGTTCCGACGCAACGGAAACCGATGAAGGAGTTGGTATGGGTCGAGTTTTCTAGCAAATGCGATGGCGATTCCAGATCGGTTGCAACGAAATCGAGCCGTCCGTCTCGGTTGAAGTCCGCCGTAGCGAGTCCTCGCCCGAGCATTTTGGCCGAAAAGAAAGGATGGTGCGGGTCCTGCCATTCCGCGAAATTGCCGTTCCCGTCATTCAGAAATACCTGCGGTCGCATTCGAAATGGCTCGCCCACATGGGACATGTCATCCACGTGACCATTCAGGACGATCAGATCTAAGTCGCCATCCAATTCGATATCAAGAAACTGAGCTCCAAACCCGAGCATCTCCAAAGTCGGTTTGACCAAGCCTGCTTCAGCGGTGCGGTCCTCGAAGGCCCCGTCGCTTTGTTGAATGTATAGAGTGTTGTATTCACGAAAAAAGTTGGTCACCAACATGTCCACCAATCCGTCGCCATTAACGTCACCAGCCGCAATACCCATACATGCTTGGGCGCGTCCATTCGCGGCGAATGCGACGCCCTTTACCACACCATGATCTTCGAACCGAAAGCCGAACGAGCTAGTCGGCTGACGAATGGGCTGGAGCAACAAGTTCGGAACTTGATCATTGGCGATAAACAAACTGATGTGCTCGTCTTTCGCTAGCCTGAGTGCGACTAGTCCAAGGGCGCAACCTTCCTGAACGCTTGGATGAATCGCCTCCGAAGAAATGTCCACTAACTTCCCTTCCACAGACGGACTTTGGAGGCGACCCTTCGATGGCTTAAAAACATTAGGGGGACAGGTGCGAGGTTCCCCCTTCACATTGCAGAGTTGCTCGTAGACTCGCGGCCCTTCGACGTAACGAGCATCGTATACTTCAGCCAGACCATCCCCATTGAGATCTACGATTGCTGCGCTTACGGTCCAGGCATCCGGCGGCGTATCGATCGTGCCGTTTCCATTGGAAAAAGTTCCGTCACCTTGATTGATCCACCATTGGTTTTGACCCACGTTTGCAACGTATACATCTTGGAACCCGTCGCTGTTGATGTCGCCAGTTGCTACCCCTTGCCCGAACCCATTTTCTGCTATTCCACATTCTCGAGAGACATCGACGAACTTGCTTATCCCTAGATTCGATTCACCGGTTACATTTCGGTAGATCCTATCCTGCAATGGTTGGTGGTCCGTTTGAGTATCGATGGGCCAATGGGTTCCTTGGGCAAAGAACAAGTCAGGCCAATTGTCGTTATCGTAATCCAGCACCCCAACACCGCCTCCCGTAACCTCATGCATTCTGCGTCCCGGAGGCACTGGGGCAGCTTTCGCGGGGAAGTAGGTAAATCGAATGCCATGTTCAGGTTCACGAAACGGGATCGCGGAGTTTGTTACTCCCATATCGGCCGTTGATATCGGTTGCGTTTTCGATTCGACGTCTCGTGCGAATTGGTTCCAGTCCGGCAGCGGAAAGTCATGGAAATCATTGCCACGCACCGTAAAGGCTTCGGGAGTTCTCCAAGGCAGGCGACTTCTTTTTTGCTTGAGCCTTTCCTCAAATCGCCGATAGATGTGGACGAGCGGGGAATTATTGTCGGGATTAGTGGAATATCCAATTCGAGCCCAAGCCCAAGCCTCTGATTCTCTTCCCAGTTTTGACGCTTGGACGCAAAGCGATTCGAGGGGAGGAAAGTATTTCGTTTTGATGTTAATCCTGCTGAGCTCGCCGACATACTTATCAACGTCAACCGACCGTCGGGCAAACCTCTTTGCAAGCTCTGTTTCTCCGAGGGACGAAAGCGATTGCGCCATCCCTTCGTTTGCAGGCAAGTAATCTGGGTCCAGCCTTAAAGATTCACTGAAGCACCGAACAGCACTGCGTAATTCATCTTCGCGCTGAAGTGCTTTGCCGCGAATCCACCAAACTTCGGGGTGCGATTCTGCGTTTGCCGGTAATCCGATATTCCACGAATGAAGCGGATTCTTACCTTGGGCGACAAGGATCTTTCCTAATTGAACGTGCGCTTCGAGGATTTTAGGTTCCTCTTGGATGATGGCCGTAAGTATCGTTTCGGCTTCTTCGTATTCGGCCTTTCGCACTAAGTCGATTGCTTGTCCAAGTCGGAAGAGCGGATCTTTGGATGAGGACTCAGCAAATTTTGCGCGATTGCTTCCACCCCACTCTTTCCAGACATCAGCAACGCAGAACAAGTAGTCGTCACCCCAAATGTCCAGACTGGCCAATTCCTGGATATCTTTCGACGAGTCCCAGTTCATCCCCGCGACCCGATACACATCGGCCCTTCGCTCCCTTGCGCTCGTGTTTTTTGGGTTGCGTTCGAGGCTTTCGTTCAAACAATTCAGGGATTCCGAGAGTTTTCCGGTGTTGAAGTAGATCTCACCCATCGCCCATTTAGCGACAGAAGACGTCACCGAGTTGTCTTCGGAGACGCGGCTATAGTAGTGAACGGATTCGTCCCATTTATCGAGTCGCTGCGAGGCTTCTCCAACCATCATGAGCAAGCGATCCGAGTCGGGCGAAGACTTCAAGAGTCGTTTGCCTTTTGAGTAAAGTGGGTCATACTCTCTGTCCCGCAGGTGTTTTTCAAGTGCCTCAAACGTAGGGAGTGGGCTTAGCAATTCGGTTAGAAAAGGCAGACCGAAACCCGCTGCGACCAAGGACAAAACAATCACTGCCAATGATCCAAATCGCCAGAAATTAGACACCAAAAATTTTCCCTTCTCGAACCCTGAACAATTCGCTTGACACAACGTAATGCCTAGTGATTATAACGGACGTTCGAGTTGAGAAGCGGATCCGGATTTTTTGTCATGGAAACAGCGACGTCCGAATGAGCAAGAAACGCACGAGCAAAGTTCCGTACCAGTCAAACAGGGGGCAGTCCGCGTTGGCCCCAGTTTCCACAATACCCCACGGAATCTTTGGGATTCGGTATTGGATTTGGGGCGTACTTCTGACGGTGGTCGTGTTTGGGAGTTTTCTGCTTTGGAGTCGCAGTCAACAAAAACGGAGTATTTCGGCCCTCCGAGAACAGTTTCAAATGTCTCGCGAAAAAGGAGACTGGGCACGATGCGAGCAAACGGCTATCGCGTGGGGCCTGCTCGATCCCCTGTCGTCCGAACCGATCCTATCCGCTGCAGTTGCAGCTAAAAACCAGAGTGCGGTCGACCGCGCTGTCGGATACCTGATGCAGTTGCCATCGGATGCACCCGTTGAGGCATTAGTGGATTTGAGTCGCTTGCAATTTTTTGAACTCGATGACCCGATCCACGCGATTGAGACTACCCAGAGGATTGCGAAGCGAATGCCGTCGAACCGCGACGCCCATTTGCAGCTTCTTTACTACTGGGCAATGACACGCCAGTCTTCCAAATTGATTGAAGAAGCGCAACGTGGGATTCGTGACGGTGCATGTTCGCTCGAGACCTTTGCCTATCTATTCGAGGGAGACCGGGTCCGGTTCAAGGATGAACTGGAGACCAACCGACGGTGGTCGGAGTCTTGGCCTGATGTCGAGTACTTTCACGTCGCGGCTGTGCTGGCAATGGTACGCGAAGCAGAGAGACTGGAATCCAAAGATGGTAAATCCGAGTTTGATCCCATCGAGTTGCGAAAGAAGCTCGATGAGGATCTAACGTTACTGGGCCACACATTTCCGGAGAATCAAGATGTTATTGCGTTTCGAATTCAGCGAGCGATGAACAATGGAGATGCAGCGATCGTGCGTAAGTTGCTTAAAAGCGCGCCCGTTGCGTTTGATCGCGATCACCGGTATTGGAGAGTCAAAGGCTGGCTTCTTGACTTCGAACAAAAACCTGAAGAAGCAGTCAAAGAATACAGTCGTTCTCTTGCAATCAACCCATTTGACATGCAAAACTATTTTGAGCGAGCAGGAGTTTATCGCCAACTCGGACAACTCGCTCAAGTAGAGTCAGACACGAAACTCGGAATACTCGCAAAAGAACTGCATGCGATATTTCGGGATTCGGATACTGTTTTCTCGCTCGCCTCGTCCTACTACGAGGGACTTCTATCGTTTTTCGAGCAGGCAAAACAAACCGAGTATGCCAATCAGATTCGTTCTAAGCTGAAACAGCGACAAGCAGAATCCGCTGTTCGACCTCAAAGATAGGATATGAGTAGTGACAAGCGTCCTTAGGTTCCCTCGCTATGGGGTTGCTCAGAAATGTTCGACCTGTACGATTCAAATAAGTTTGAAGCTTACTGAGCCTGAGGCGCTAGCCGATTTCCTGCGGCGTGGCTCGGCTAGCGCCTCAGGCTCAAAGGATTGCATAGGCAAATACAAATTCAATCGTACAGGTCGAAAATGTTTCGCATGGACTGGATTTCTAATTACCCTGCTAGTGCTTATTGGTTGCCGAGACAGTTCTCGCGAGTCAGAGGCCAACAAACGAGTCGGCGCGGACTTGAGCGATCTACGAAAGGAAAAAATCGATCTCGATAGGTCATCAAGTATCGTGTCAACCTCTTCGATACCGTTTCTTGAGACCGCAAAAGAGCTCGGAATAAGTCATACTTACCAAAACGGTGAGCAAGGGAAGCTACTTTTTCAGGAAGCGACCGGAGGCGGTCACGCTTGGATCGACTATGATCGCGACGGATTGCCCGATCTTTATTTCAATCAAGGCGGGGACGTTACAAAACCACTTGAAAACCAGCCGTTAGATGCGTTGTACCGAAACATGGGAACAAGTTTCAAAGAGACAACGATGGAGTCAGGAATCGTAGAACCCTACTATAGCCAAGGGGTTGCGGTTGGAGATTTTGATTCCGACGGGTTTGACGACATCTACGTCACAAATTTTCGACGGAACACGTTTTGGAAAAACCAAGGGGACGGTACGTTTCAGGACATTGCTCAGCCATCAGGCGTCACCTGTGATCGTTGGTCAACATCTGCGGCGTGGTTTGACATCGAAAACGACGGTGATCTAGATCTCTACGTTTGCAACTATACTCTTTTCGATCCTGCAACGGCCAAGCCCTGTATCAATGACAAGGGAGAAACGATCGTGTGCAGTCCATCTTTTTTTGAACCAAGTCCTGACGTTTGCTACATCAATCAAGGGGATGGGACCTTTACGGAAGAGTCAGAGCGGCGAGGACTGTTTGGTCCAGGAAATAGGGCGCTGGGGGTTGTCGCGTTCGACTCCAACAAAGACGGACTGATGGATATCTATGTCGCAAATGACACAACTCCAAATTTCATGTTCATCAATCAAGGCGATGGCATGTTCGTTGAACAAGCGTTTTTGCTTGGTTGCGCCGTTAACAAGAGAGGCGTTCAGCAAGCAAGCATGGGGCTGGCGGCAAACGATTTCGATGGAAACGGCTTTATTGATCTATACTCTACGCACTTTTATGCGGATTCGAATACTCTCTACGCCAATTTAGGCCCGAACGGCTTTAGTGATGTTACAGGCGTTGGAGGCCTGCACGAACCTACTCTGAGTTTCTTGGGGTTTGGCACTGTCATGCAAGATTTTGATGGCAATGGTTCCATGGAAATCTTCGTTTCGAACGGTCATATCGATAACTCGGGAACGAATACGAATCAACGCATGCGTCCTCAAATGTTCACTTATCTAGGACGCCGTTGGGCCGAGATCTCGGACAAATGCGGCGACTATTTCCATCAGAAATGGATTGGTAGAGGGGTGTCGCATGGCGATTGGGATGGAGATGGGGATTTGGATTTGGTGATATCCCACCAAAACCAACCCGCCGCCCTGCTTCGAAATGACAGTCCTGCTAGATGCGTGGTGGTCGAACTCATTGGAACTCTGTCGAATCGAAACGCGATCGGAGCCAAGGTTACGCTAACCACTTCTACTGGTCGTTATTATCGAGAACTAATGGGAGGGGTTAGCTACTGCACTTCCTCCCAACGCAGCCTGTCCTTTGGAGTTAATCCTGACG
>JAYVBW010000571.1:0-9303 GCA_043750255.1 Pirellula sp. | reverse complement strand
GGAACCATGAGCCCGTACCAGCACGGCGAGGTTTACGTTTTGGATGACGGCAGCGAAACGGATCTAGATTTGGGGCATTATGAGCGATTTACCAGTGGTTTGTTGACGCGTGATTCTAATTACACGACCGGCCAAATCTATTTGCGGGTAATTGAAAAGGAACGCCGAGGCCAATTCCTAGGCAAAACCGTTCAGGTTATCCCGCATATTACCAATGAAATCAAGGAATCTATCCTACGTCTAGCAGACAGCAAAACCGACATTGTGATCACTGAAATTGGCGGTACCGTCGGCGACATCGAAAGCTTGCCTTTCCTCGAAGCCATTCGGCAGTTTCCACAAGATGTAGGTCGGGATAACTGCTTATTTATTCACCTGACGCTCGTACCGTACCTTAAAGCTGCAGCCGAAATCAAAACCAAGCCGACACAGCATTCGGTTGGGCTTTTGCGGCAGATCGGGATCCAGCCCGACATGTTGATTTGCCGATGTGAAAAGAGCATCTCTCGAGAAGAACGCGAAAAAATTGCGTTATTCTGCAATGTCTCTTTGGAGGCGGTCATCGAGGAGTTGGACAAGGACTTCTCGATTTACGAAGTCCCACTCTCGTTGCGAGATCATAAACTCGATGAGTTTGTTATGAAACGGTTTCATTTGACGGGCCAGCCACTGCGTCTGGACGCTTGGGACAACATGATGTACGCCCTTCGTAACCCTAAGCACGAGATTAGCATCGCAGTCGTCGGGAAATATGCCGAACATCGCGACGCTTATAAATCGATTTACGAGGCCCTCGATCATGCGGGCATTCAGCACCGTGCACAAATTCGAATTGTTCCGATTCAGAGCAGCGAAATCGAAGAAGAAGGGCCAGAACGATTGCTAGCAGGCTACGATGGGATTCTTATCCCTGGAGGCTTCGGTGAACGCGGGGTTGAAGGTAAAGTTCAGTCCACTCGTTACGCTCGAGAACGGGATATTCCTTTTTTTGGTATTTGCCTGGGGATGCAATGCGCAGCGATGGAGTTCGGTCGAAACGTCTTGGGGCTCGAACGAGCGAACTCGACGGAATTCGACAAAGACACTCCGAACCCGGTCATCTGTTTGCTCGACGAACAACGTAACGTCACTCATCTTGGTGGTACGATGCGGCTAGGTACACAGCCGTGTGTGCTGACAAAAGACTCAGCGGCTCAAATGGCATATCAATCGGATCATGTTGCAGAACGACATCGGCATCGATACGAGTTTAACAACGTCTACCGCAGCCGATTTGAAGCACACGGAATGCGTTTTTCTGGTCAAAGCCCAGACGGAAGTTTAGTGGAAATACTCGAACTGCCATCCCATCCATTCTTTCTCGCAGTTCAATTCCATCCCGAGTTCAAGAGCAAACCAACCAATGCACATCCGCTGTTCGCCGCCTTTGTTGGGGCTGCAGTTCATCGGCGAACAGGACGAAAGCAGCGTGTGGCTATTGCTGGCTCACAGGAACCAACCGATCATAGTACGATTGCTTAGGCGCTAAACGATGTCACAACTCGATCCGCAACTTCCCATCAATCCCTATGCAAGCATTCGCAGGCCCGCCGCGACGCGGGTTAAACAAGGGGATTTATTTCCCTTGGCGTCCGTTGTAAACGAGCTGGCCGCCATCGCGAAATGCCTCGAAGACTTGGATCGCTTCTCTGGTTAACAAACCATCCTGAAGTGCGATTCCCCGTTTCGCTAGCTCGGATTGCCATTGGGGGTGGATTGGACCCTCGTCAAATCCCGTGATCCGTTCGCAAGCGTCGTCGCTACCCGCAATAACGAGTGACCGGATTCCGCTCCAAATCGTGGCACCGTAGCACATCGCACAAGGCCGCCAATTGACAACAAGTTGCATGGCTGGGAGTTGATCCGCTCCTAAATCCCAACTATTGAGCTGCTGCTGTGCAAGCGACAATGCAACGACCTCAGCATGTGCAGAGGATACGTTCGACGATACAACGCGATTGACGCCAATCACAATCAACCGTTCCGTATCTCGTTCAAATACGCCCGCTGAAAACGGACCCCCGGTATGATGATCGATGTTGAGTTGCGAGAACCGAATGACGGTCCTCATTCGATCTTCAAGTTCTGGAAAATGCGTTGGCAGCCGCGATTGTTCTTCGATCGCCCAGTGAGGAAGGATTACGGTGAACTGCATAATAAAAACAATAAAGGGTTCCGATGTGACTAGTCTGAGCCAACGGCGTTGCCGAGTCCCCGAATGAGACTGCGTCAAGAATTGCAGAGCATAAGCGATTCCAACCAGTCTCGCCACCGTTTTGTAGAGACCACATCCATCAATGGTTCAATCAACGATGGTATCGACAACTGTTTATTGCCCGCAAGCCAAGTCAATGACCCACTCCAAATACCGCTATTGTCGATGTCGATTCTCAATTGCAAAGGATCCGAGCCAAATCGACCTGGAAAACAAGTTTTCAAGTCGAGTCTACCCAGCCGGCTCCAGGTGCTCGCACCCAATCTCGATCCTTCGACGAATTGAAGCTGCGGTTGCTCCTTGCCTTCGAGAGTAAACCGCAAGGTTCGACTGCTATAAGCTGGGGTAGGTGTGTCCTTGCCAATCAACACCTTGGGCTGGCTGATTCTACTTCCATCTTCTTGGATGATTACGCCCAGATCGTAGCTGCTGGCTGCGTGTGCGACAGGCGCCTGTAGATCCATGGGCGGCATGATGTTTTTTGCTTGAATCGCCGCTCCTCTTGCCAAGTCATTGGATTTGAGCATTATTAGCTCTGCCTTAGGGCCAACCAATTTGCTCAGTTGACGTTGAATTACAGGCATCCATCGCACGTCGCCAAGGAGTAGAATCGAATCGATTGTGGCGGGATCAATTTTCGCACGTTCGATTGCCTCGCGAGCAAAGGAGAGACAGTCGTTTTCTAGATCACCGACCCAATCATAAAGCCGTTCCCGATCCAGTTGCCCTTCTACTTTGCCGCCCGGCGTTTCAAAAACGAATGGTACGGTCGCGCTGATTTGCAACCGGTCAAAGGCCTTTTCCATAGTTCGTTGCAGACGCGAAGCGATATTTAAATCCTCGCGTGCGCTGTCTCCAAGCCGCTTTTCGACTTCGGTGGCCAACCGCTTAGTTGCCCGATCGTGCCAACGCGTTGCGCCGCGTTTCCAGTCTCCGACAGAACTGAGCATTTGGATGACAAGTCCGTTGACGGAAACGACCGAAACTTCACAGGCCGTGCCGTTTAACATGGCGATTAAAAATGTCTTGCGATACTCGCTTGCGTTGCCTGCGGCTTGCGCCAACCGAGTGGCAATTTCCACATGAGCTAGTGTTGCGGCTAAAGGCTTGTCGAGTAACTGAAGCACCTCGACACCGGCAATCGAACACGCCGTCTTGGTACTCAAACGATGCATCTGATCGTAACATGCAGGAACCGTCACCACCGCATGGGATGCATTGGGCAGTCTGTGTCGAGCGGCAACCGTCAGTTGACGAATAACACAGGCGACCAATACTTCCGGTGGCACCTGCCGACCTCCAAAGGGACGCTCAACTAAGGGCAAGCCATACCATCGTTGCATACCATAGAAGATCTGGTTTGGATTCGAGGCTCGATGGTCCACTGCGACTGCGCCCACTCCGATATTCTCACCATCACTAAAGAGCATATTGCGAAGCTCTGCGGATTCGCCATCCACCTGAACTTCTTCCACTTTGTGTTCTGAATCGATATAGCTTACGCGAGAAAGAATCATACCCAGTTCAATACCGACTGCGGCAAAAGGACGATGCGAAGTGGACCTGACCAAACCAGCGCTAGTCGGGTGTTCGAATCCCAACTTAGGCAATCGGTGTTCGGCTCCTCGAACCCGCGTTGGAACCACGGGGCGTTCAATCAAGTTCATCGCAATCAGTTTTTCCGTTAGGCCACTAGCCGACTGGAATCGATCCTCTGGTGCCTTGGATACGAGCGACTGAAATACGGAATCGAGGCGAATGTCGACATCGCTTCGCACTTCGTAGAGGGCTGGTGGCTTGGTATTGATATGCGCCATCGCGGTTTGAACGGCTTCACCGTGAAACATGGGTCTACCAGTTAGCAAGTAAAAAACGGTGGCTCCCAGCGAATACAAATCACTGCGGTGATCCACTGTTTCCGGTGCATTGATTTGTTCCGGTGACATGAATTCGACGGTACCCACTAATTGCGATTCCTTGGCGGCTTGCTTGTCCAGGTGTCCACGCAGGACTGCTAATCCAAAATCCAAAATCTTTAGCACGCCTGCAGGAGTGATCATCATGTTGCTGGGCTTGATGTCACGGTGAACGATTCCTTGAGCATGTGCGTACTCAAGAGCGGATGCCGATTGCTTTAGAACCTCGACAACTTCAGCCGCATTCATGGGGCCGTTTTGATTAACCCGTTGCGACAATAGTTCACCATGAATTAATTCCATAACTAAATAGTGAACAGGTTTGTCGCCCACTCGATAGCAACCGGCATCAAACGCTGTGACGATGTTGGGATGCATTAGTCGAGCGGTGGCACGCACCTCAGTGTAGAATCGTTTGACAGCGACATCGTCATCAGAAAGCGAACGAGGTAAAATTTTGATCGCCACTTGGCGGTCCATGGTGCGATGCCGGGCACGAAAGACCTGTCCCATTCCTCCCGCCCCTATGAACTCCTCAATCTGATATTCACCTAAAATGGGCATGGGTGCCCTTGTATCAACTTGTAATTTCCCATCAGTGAATTCGAAATCGTTTTCAACGTGAAGGCCGTCGTCGCCTTGTCCGCTATTGGGTTCGCTCAACGAGAATTCACGCGTAGCGATTGGGCGTGGCCTCCGTTCGTCGTTTCGTTTTGAATTCATAACAACTCTATCGGCCTTTGAGGTCGGTAGTTTTTCAGTGATGATATCCAGTTCCGCAATTATTTCGCGAACGCTCGCATACCGTTCTCCAACGTTCTTGGCACAGCATTTTCGGAACAAAGCGTCAAAAGCGCTTGGGACTTTGGGATCGCGCTGGTGTATCGGCCTCGGGTCCTTGTTCTTAATTTGGTCTCGCAATTCATCAAGCGTTGTCCCTGAAAAAGGAGTTTTACCTGATAGCAGTTCATAAAGAATGACTCCGAGTGCCCAGATGTCTGAACGTCCATCCAACCACTCGACGCGGCCGGAAAATTGTTCGGGCGACATATAGAGCGGTGTACCCGAGACTTCCATTCCCTTTTTGTTCTGTTCATCATCTTCGAGAACCGCGAGACCAAAATCTGCTACGTACACGCGTCCTTCAGGTTCAACCAGAAAATTTTCAGGTTTCAGATCTCGATGGACAATTCCAGCCCTATGAGCCGCATCAACGGCTAAGCAAACCTGACGCATGATGGCGACTGTCCGCACTAGTGGCAGCCGACTATCGCCTTTCTTAAGTATTTCGCGTAATGTTGAACCTTGGATCAACTTCTGGACAACGAACGGTTCGTTGTTGATCGTCATTCCAACCTGGTAGATCGGTACAATCGAAGGATGATCCAGTTTGACAGCCTTTCTCGCTTCGTCGATATATCGCTGCCGGTGAGCCGGATTATTGATCAGCGGCTTTTTGATAGCGACTCTTCGGTCCAGTAATTCATCGCGAGCACAATACACGACACCAAATGCACCTCGGCCCAACTCAGCCTCCACAACGAATCCCGGTATATCGGTGGGGAGTTTGTGTGTATTAGCGTTCGTGGCCGCAGATGCGATACCCGACTGGTCTATTCCACCCTTTGGCAATACTCTTTCCGCGTATTGCGTTGAATATTCATCGATCGGAGGAGCATCGGGATCGGACTTCCTAGCATTCGTAGAAGCAGAAAAATCGACCGTTTCCGATGAGGCCACCGGTTCAATTTGCGTTTTATCTGGATCCAATTTGCCTGCGTCCGTTTCCGACATAAAAAACCTCACTTAATCTACCATGTTCGCTGCAAAAAAAATCACGACTCGCATGTCTTTTTTATAGCTTACAATCGAGTTAAGTGTCGGTGGCAAGAAAACGAGGAGATGGCTCTAGAGGAATTATTTTGCAGGAGCGTTTTGTTGACGCAGGGCGGCAATCTGCGCTTGCAACGGCCCCAAATCCAAGATGGGCTCTACACTGGGGTCCAATCCTGGCCTGGAAGGTCGCTGCTTACAAGTAAAAAAGTGAGACACATATCTTAACGGAGCCGTTTCCTCTGGGACTTTGAATCGGTCGCCTTTTTGGAGGATTGGACGATAGTCATGCATTTGTCCGAATTGACGGTCTCCCGCAACTTGACAAGGAAACCAATGCCCAACGCCCTGTGGGTCCTCGAGGTAGAATTCTGGATAACAGTGTTCTGGAACCCAAACGCAACGGGCAGGAATATTGCTTGCTCTGCAAAGTGCAACAAAGAGGCCTGTCATTTCTTCACAGTCCCCCTTTTTGTCTTTGAGTGTATCTCGCATATGCCGAATAGGGCCATTGCGGTACTCGATATTATCTCGAACCCAATCGTAGATGCGTTCGACATGAGTCCATGCATTTTCAGGATTGTCAGCAGCAATTTGTTTGGCTACACGTTTTACTTCTCCCAATTCATGGTCGATGTACGGACTCCCTTTGCCCACAAAGAATCTCAGTTCCGGACCCGTCTTTTTCGGAATTACAAAGACGCTTGTTTCAACTGGAGCATTGATAAACGCCTTCTCAATTTCGACAGTGACTACTAAATCCAATTGATCGTTGGGTCCGAGTCCAGCGATATCCATTACCAGTTGCCTTGCTAACGCATTCTGTTTTGAACCGGTTGGCAAATCACGAAACGCCCAAAGCACCCCTTGTGGAATCTGGTTATTAGTCACGGTCACTCTCTGTTCCGGCCAGTTAAGCGGGAATGGGATCGTGGCATGCATGTTGGTGCAGTAGTTTTGATTGGACAAGAAACGCATTCCGAATTTCATCTCCATTTTTTGGGGTGCAAATAACTCGATCCCAGCAGTTGTCTCTTTTTCCTCAGATGCCTTCTTGTCATTTTCCTCGTTTGATGATTTGGATTTGCCGACATTGGACTTGACGCCAGAAGTCGATTTTGTGCCTGCCTTTGCCACGGGGGCCTTGCTTGGGGCAGCAGGCTCCTGTACGGGAGGAGAATCCTTCCCATCCTGTTGTGCGATCGCGAATGAACAACTCAAAAGCATAAGGATGCTGAATCGAAGAGAATGCAACGAAGAGGTAGGGAGCATTTTGCACCTGGAATGATGGAGACTTCGGAACACATGTAAGATCGGAGGCGAAAATCTCCTAGTATTGTGATTGCCGATCGGCTGAATGGCTCAAAAAAAGAATAGAACCTTGTCTGAAAATTATCTTTAATGACGTCACTCCAGAACCAAGAATGACGATCTTGCGTATTTTGACGAACTTTTGGTTTTCCCACTAGTTGTTCCTTCATGAAAAAGTGACAAATGCAGGGTCGGGGAAGCAGAGTGAACATCTCACCGAGCTTTGCACCGCTGGACTAGATGAAATTGTACCGGGCATTCGCTCCCGACTTCTTGGAAGCCGTGTTGTGCGTGTACCGCTGGCCTATTGCACATATACTCATGGAAGACGTCTATTGGCGTACTTGTTGGAAGGTATCGGAATACCTTGAAACCACTGGAGACTAATCATTCGGGCTCGAAATCCAACCATTTTCAGTTTTTGTCGAAGAATTCCATGGCCGAAAGCATCCAAGTTGGCATACCTTCTACGAATACGAAGGTATACGGCAAAGTTCCCTATTTCTTTTGGGAATTCAGTTTTCTGACAAGGTTGGCAAACGTAAAAACATCCTATTCACCCCCTTTATGTCAAGTGCCCACTGGCCGATGTTGGCAAAGTCTTGCCTGTATTTGGATTACTTGATCACTCTCGGATCAGTGGTAGTCTCGTCGATCAAGTGAATTTGGATGAATTTCACGTGGTGTTTCGAATCTCCACAGGACTTCTGCCCATTTTCTTCCATTAGTGTGAAGAACAGGACCTATTGTGACATCAAAAGATAGTCGTTCTCAACGTGACGAGCGGATCCCGACCGAATTGGCTATATGGATTCGCGGAGCTAGTCAGGGCGAGCAAGAATCCCAAAGCAAGATATACCAGCGAGTCGCCTCGCAGGTTGTCCGTATTGTGCGACGCATTGTTGGCCAAGACCATGCCGACGATGTGGTGCAAGACTTTTTTGTCACGTTGTTCGCCAGAATTAATCAGTTTCGATTTGAATCGTCGTTTGAGACGTGGGTACATCGCATGGCCGTTAATCAGTCACTCCAGCATCTTCGCAAGTCAAATCGCGAACAGGAGCGGGTTCGTCGCTATGCTGAAATCTCTGGCTCACAGATCGAGATTGCTGCAGAGCATTCATCTCGAGAGAATGCCGAGGTGCTTGAGATCGCGATGAATCAACTGTCGGGAGATCAACGTGCACTTTTGCAAATGAAAGAAGTCGAGGGATTCGGCTATCAGCAGATTGCAGAGGTACTCGGTGTACCCGAAGGAACAGTCGGATCACGACTCAATAAAGCAAGGTTCGAACTTAGGTCAGCGCTCACTCATTTAGGGTGGGAGGGTTAATGGAAATGAATTGCGAAACGTTTTCTGCCCGTCTGTCCGAGTATATGGACAGCGAATCGGACGCTGCTTTAAATGATCAGATGTTGCTGCACATCGAATCGTGCGAGTCCTGTCAAAACAAGTTGCATTCCTTTCAACGCATCGGCGAGTGGATGCGAGAGGTCGAAGTGACCGTTGATACCGAAACGATTTGGAACCGCATTTCGCCCGTACTGCCAGCCAGGAGACGGACTGCTGATCGATTGTCGCTAAAATGGATTTTGTCAGGGCTTTCGGTCGCTGCATCCTTGGTATTTTTGATAACCTGCGTAGATTGGAACCCATCGAATAAAAAGCATGGTGAGAATCAACTGACGCATGATCATGCAACTTTTGATCATGATTCGCTCGCGGTGGATTTTCGCCAGGTGATTGAGCTTGCTCAGATTGATCCGCAGCAGGCGATTGCAAGCCTCATTGATAAATACGATGGCAAGGAACTCGATGCTCAAGAAGCAACTCAAACTATCGGATACCTTCCGTCGTTATTCAGCAAGATTCCCGTTGGGTTTGAACGCGTTTCAACGCACGTTCTCAAAATGCCCTGCTGCAAATGCTCGGCCACAATATGCCAAAGGAAAGATGGCAAGTCGTTGATCGTCTTCGAACACAAGGAC
>JAYVBW010000570.1:0-3521 GCA_043750255.1 Pirellula sp. | reverse complement strand
GAGAAAGCAAGTCCGTTTAAACCAGACACACCTGTTGATACAGACGATTGGCCGTTCGCGAAAACATTTTGCAATTCACCATTGGTATTAAATGCGTATATGGTGCCATTGGTGTCGGTTCCGAAAAGCAAGTTCGCGTAACGTCCACCTTCGACGTTGTCGGGACCGGATGTTAACGCATTGAATTGAATTCCAAGCAACTGGTATGAACTAGCGACATACGTTCCAATCGCACCAGGCCGGTTGCCTGCTAGTTCGCCAGCAGAAACACGGTACAAGCCACCTCGGTCACTTACTGCGTATAGCTCTCCACCAAATCCGAATCCGCCGCCACCGCCAGCAGTAGTTGCAGCTATCCCACGTATGAAACCGCCTGGGGCTACTCCAACTGCTAAGGAACTGCCGGTGGTTCCCGTCACTTCAGCACCAACAAGCTGAATCAAGTTACCATTCGGTGCGGCAGATAGTCCTGCAAAGCCTGCACCGGTTATCGTTTGAGCTAGTCGAGCAGCTATCGTCTCCGCAGTATCTTCGGCCAAGAAATCGACAGGGATACGACCACTTCCAACATTTCCGGTTGAACCAACGTCGATTGCAACACCTCGTGCGACAAGCGTTCCAAACGAACCCGTGGTCGCCTTGCCAAAGTTGACTCGATTTCCATCAAAACCAATTTGAATGGTTGCTGGCACAGCTTGACGAAGCCTTTCTACAAACTGCTCGTTTGTCATGGAAGGCGAGTAAAATACGGTTCGGAATCCGGGCGGAACTGTAGATATTGACCCCGTTTCGATTTGATAATTGATCCCATCGATAATGAACCGATCCCCATTGTTCAACGCCCTCGGTGGATTCGCGGTCGGGTCAAAATTAAGCAGTAGTTCAGGACCGGCATTGAATTCGAACGTTACAAAGGTATTGGGGAACGCTCTTAGCGTAACCGTATCACCGTCGCGAACCAAGGACCGCGTCGAAGAACGCACTTCGGTGGCTTCAGTCACTGCAATAGTTGTGGAGATCGTGCCAGCGGGAGAATCGGTTCTTATGAATCCGCGTTCAGTAATGTTGGTTCCTGCACCAAGAATGATGTCCGGCGGATCAGGTGTTCCCGTAGTCACGATGTTGAAGGCATCATCTAACGCAGGAGAACTAATTCCTCTACCGGTATTTGGATCAAAACGATACAGAATGTTGCTTAAATAGCGAGCACCGATTCCGACTGGACGGTTCGCGACCAGGAATCCAGTTTCTCCGTTTTGGAAATCGGTAAAGGTTAGGGCTTCAACACTAACTCCTACGTTGTCTACGGCCAAAGCTACAGTGGGTGGTGTTCCAGCGGTTGTGACGAGCTGTCTAGTTATGACCCCAAAGTTTCCGGCAATTGAGGTCGCACCCGTGCCTGAATTAACAACGATGTAGTCTGCGTTTGCATCCCCAGTTCCTGTCTCAAGACTTCGGAAACTGCGGATATCGCCGTTTGGCCGAATAGCAATGTCTCGCAAATCCTCAGCATTGCTGCCCACAAAATTGGTTGCGACACCAGTGAACGAATTTCCAATAAAGACTTCGGATTGCAAGCCTGCGTCCCTGTTCAGGTATAGTGGCACATTGCCAAGCGTGTACTCAACCCGCGAAGATTGCGGAAGAAACGTAGGCGTGATTGGCGATTGTGCAGCCGCGCCACGGCGGTCATTGCCAACGCGATCTTCGACAATGTAGCGACCGCTGTTGACCGGCATAACGCGGACACCCGAATCGTCCTGGGTGCCAGTTCGATTGAGCCGATTAGCGATAACCGATGGCACTTGCGTACGGTTGGTTAACGCGAGGAAGTAGCGGCCTGCTGGCAATTCGACTGAGCCAATAAACGGATCCAACGATCCAGTAGTTCCACGCCCCAGGTCGGTATTGTCCGCGCCCCGTGCAGAGGTCGCACGGTCATTAAGTATGTTGCTATTCTCCCCAAACTGGACAAGTCGCCCCGTGGAATCGAATAGGTACATCGACATGTCGGCACGTCCGATACCGTCGGCATAGTCGACGTCGAATACCGTTGATAAATACTTGGCCAAGGGGCTAATCAGCGATTGATAATTGATCGAAAAAGCAAACCAATCGACATCCGTACCACTGCTAAGTGTCCCTGACACCGAGATGGCTTGCCGGTCAGTTTGAACGATGTTCCCTAACTCTTGCGCATTCGCGAATACATCGTTGTTGGTAATCTGCACTTCGGATGTTTCGCCGACCAACGGCGAATGTCTTGGAACACCCGACAACGTAATCCCATTCGTAGAGTAGCGGATGTCAGCAAAGCTAATCGACGAGCCAGGAAGCTCCTGGGCTTCGCTCAACCGAATTTGCAACTGGTATGAACCGCGAGACAAGCCTTTGCCGACCGAAGCTGGATTGCTCAACGCCGGTGTGCCCACCGCTTGCCCAGGGGTCTGATTGCTGCTGCGGACGCGAACGTGATACAACGTTGCTTGATTGGCTTGCCCTGGCAGTAAGACTCTCATTCCGGCGTCTTTTGGGTTGGTGCCGTAATCGTCGCGTGCTTCACCCAATGATGTCTTTGCTACCTGAATTAAGGAACCTTTGCGCAATGGGTTGGCGCTATTTCCAGACAGGCTTGAGAACAATGGATGGGTCAGTGGCTGTGTTTCCTCGAGATACGAATCATCCGACAAGGCTAGGATCGTTCCATCTGCAGAAATCAATTCGACAACCGTATCCAAACCGGAAGTGGTGCGGTCGATATCGAGCCAAACTTCGGTTCTTCCATTTGCGATAAAACTATAAACGTCGACATCGGATGGCTTGTTGAGTACACCTTGTATCTCGAACCCCAATCGTGCATTCTCATCACCGCTCGTAGCCAGCTTCGCTAGTTGACCCAAATTTTGCGAGGAGGAGGGTGTGTCATTGGCCGACGGGGCACTTGCCCGAGCCGACTCTCGTTCCGAAACCACACCCACGTTGCGATCATTTGAATAAGTCTGTGCGGCAACACCCAGCCAAGCGCCAGGCGTTGCAACTTGTTGAATTGCTTGCGGAACCAACTCCAGGAAACTGGTGATTCTCGCTGTGGTCGCGTTAGGATCAACTCGCCATGCAAACGCAGTCGTAACGTCCGCAAGCCCGTTTACAGCACCCAGTATCGGGTCCATTCGCGGCGGTATGTTTGTTAAATTGATGTTACCGGGTAACGTGTATGTAGTGCCGGTTGACCTAATCGTGTTGTCCAGTAACGGGTATGAGTCTGCAGCCCAACCGGTATAAGTCGCATTCTGAAGATCGACGCCTTGCTGATATACGCCACCGTGCGAAAACCCAAATCGTTCTGTATTGTCAATGGTATACGCACGGAAATCTGGCTGACCAGGTGTGCCAGTAACGTACAGGAAATCATCGACTGGGGATTGGATGTCCTCGTCGAGGTAGTTGACAAAGTCGATCGCACCGAGAGGCTGCGTGCTATCAAGAATTAGCGTGTTGAACAGTTTCGAAATGCCATTGTC
>JAYVBW010000569.1:0-9948 GCA_043750255.1 Pirellula sp. | reverse complement strand
GTCGAAGTGGTTCATGCCATGCTAGGGACAGCGGACGAGACACGCCTCGCCTCCTTTGCCACCCGCCTCATCGAACGCGATGCGGCGGGAGCCCTACGCGAGCTTAATACTGCCGCAGATGAGGGCGTCGATGTCGGCCAACTTGCTGAACAATTGCTCGGCTACTTGCGTGATATGATGACCTTGGCAGTAGGTGGGAGTGCAGATCTCGTACGAACAGCCAATCCCAACAGCGTCGATCAACTCAAGGAATGGGGTAAAACCTGGGGGACGATGACGTTGCTGTCTGCGTTGCAATTGCTTGACGAGACCATTGTCAAAATGCGTTACAGCGTTCAAAGCCGTATCTTGCTCGAAGTGGCACTGGTCCAAATCTGTAACCTGCAGGATCTCCAAGCACTCTCGGATCTCGTCAAGGCGTTTTCGACGCAGTCTGCACCGCCGCCACGCATAGCCGCAAGGTTAGCTCCCTTGGTTTCGCTTCCAACCGAATCAAAAAAAAAAGTTGAACTAAAGCCAACGCCCGAACACTCCGAGCCAGAAGTCGTAATACCAGCACCCTGTACAAGTAAACCTGTTGATCCACCGGAATTGGTAATCAGCATTGACACAGAAAATGTCATCGTTGCCGAGGTGGTTCAATCCATTGAACATCAGCCGATCGTTCTGCCGCACAAACCAACGATCGCACATGCTCAAGTCATTCGCAATGCAATGGTCCATCCGCTTATAAAACAGTTCATGGATATTTTTGAGGCGCAAGTTGTGCGTGTAGATGCTGCTCCAATTCCGATTCCTGCCCCGCACCTTGATCTTAAGAAGCCAAATGCACCCGAGTCAGAAGACTTATCTTTGCGAGAAAAGCTGCGGATGGAAGTCCGATTCGAGTCAGCTATTGACGAATAATTGCAAATCGAAATTACCCTCACCCTTCACGCGATATGGGAAATGATGTTCAAGAATCTTACCAACCTAGCTAGCGCCATGAAAAACATGACCCAAATCGGGTCACAGCTCCAAGGCATGAACGCTAGGCTAGAAGCGGCCCGTGTCTACGGTAGTGCAATGTCCGGATCCCTTGTTGTGAATGTGGAACTAAGCGGGCTAGGCGTAGTTCAATCAATCAGCGTCTCCGACGAATTGGCGTCGATCGATCAAAAGTCACTTCTCGAAAAACTTACGAAAGACGCGATGAATCAAGCCGTCAAGTCGGCCAAGGAGATGCATATTATCGAGGTCAAAGAATTAACCGGTGGAGCAGAATTTTTCCCTGGCATGAATGACATGATGCAAAACATGATCAAGTAGTCATGCGACTCACGTAGGTCCGGCTGTCCTCAGCCGGACAGCAGCTCTGAGCCCCCTACAAACTCACGTCCCCACTCGATATGCCTGCGGGAGCGGATGTTGACGCGATTGGTTCCGGCTTCGCATCTGCCGAAGGTGCGCCGTGCGGCTTGGCTTTGGGAGCAAACACCAAAACCGTCACAGCACCTGCGATACCGAGGACAAGTGAACCGTAAAAGAAATTTGAAATCTTGTCGAGCGAGCCACCTAAAACCATCGATGTCAACGTATTGATCACCGGTGCGAAGCCAAATACGAGCGGCATGACGAAAATCGGTTTCCCACCGTAGTTGAATGCTAGAATGATTCCCAATGCGCCGATTGCGCCTGCACTTCCTGCAAGAATGGACCACATCATGCCCCCAGCGATCTCGCCCCAGGTCAACGAAAAGTCACCTGGTGTGGCCATCAAAATCATGCCAGGAACTGCGACTGCAATGATAAAGTAAGCGATCCCGACGCAGCAAAATGGCCGCAACCGAGAGCCACCCATCTTCATTTGGCCCAAATGTAGGAATGGTCCATAAGCACCCCAACAAACGACAGCTAAACAAATAGATGCGCCGATTGCCAATGGATCGGCTTTATTGTTGTCGGATGCCACCGATTCTGTTTTTGCAATGACTTCTCTGGCGGGAGCTCTGGGTTTGTTGTACAAAACTCCCACCGCTCCGAGGGCTACCAAAATCAATCCGAAAATGAACAGGGGCTTGATTTGCGAAAAGGACTTGTTTAACCAAGAGGTAACAAGCGTATTCACCACCGGTGCCGAGCCGAAAACAATGGGCATCACATAGATCGGCATCCCTTTGAACGCGACGGCCAATATGACGCCGAGGGCTCCAAGTGCACCCACTGTGCCCGCAAACAGTGATAGCATCGTGCCACTCATCGACCAATACCCCTTCTCCGGCTTCCTGCTCAAAAGCCCCAACGGTACGAGGACCGCGATGAGAAAGTAAGCGATGCCGACCCCTACAAAGGCTCGAAGCGAGCTGTGTCCTAACTTCTCAGTACCTTCGTGTAGCAAAATGCCATATACGCCCCAAAACAAAGCGGTCATGGCCGTGAATAACAATACAAACGGTAACTTCATCATAAATAATTATATTTCTTAGCGACGGCGGGTTTTAAATGATGCGGGATTGACGCAAAGCCAATTTCGATTGGGTTTTACTTTACAGTGAGCATTCTTTCGAGTGCGATCAACGACCAATTGGCGATATCTTCTCGAACGACAATTCGATTCACGATCACCCCTTGAACAAGGTTCTCTAGGCACCAACACAGGTGTGCAAGATCGATTCGATACATGGTCGCACACATGCAGACGAGCGGCGAAAGAAAATGAATCTCTTGCTCCGGGTGTTCCTTCTTGAGTCGGTTGACCAAGTGCAATTCGGTTCCGATGGCCCACTTGGTTCCAGCAGGTGCTTTTCGGACCGTTTCAATTATCTTACTGGTAGAACCGGAGATGTCGGCGATGTCATTAACCTCTTGAGGGCATTCTGGATGGACTATGATTTTTATCCCCGGATGATTCTTGCGAAACGACGCTACATGGTCGGCTTGGAACATCTGATGAACGGAGCAGTGTCCTTTCCAAAGGATCACTCGCGATTCCTTGATCGCTTGTTCTGTATTGCCTCCAAGTTCGTCGTCGTGTGGATTCCAAACGGGCATCTCGGAGTTCGTGATGCCCATCTTGAGGGATGTATTTCGCCCCAAGTGTTGATCCGGGAAAAAGAAAACGCGTTTGCGTTGTGCAAAGGACCATTCCAATACAGCTTTGGCATTGCTGCTAGTGCAAACGATTCCACCATGCCGACCGCAAAACGCTTTGAGGCTGGCAGCGCTGTTAATATAAGTGACTGGAGTGATGTCGGAGGTATCGATCACGTCACCGAGTTGTTTCCAAGCGGCTTCGACTTGCCGAATACCCGCCATATCTGCCATCGAACAGCCCGCAGACATGTCGGGCAAAATAACAGACACGCGTTGGCCGTCTCGCGATTGCAACTTTTCAGGGCGATTTGCCAAGATGTCTGCGGTTTCCGCCATGAAATGGACTCCGCAAAAGACGATGGATCGGCAGTCAACGCTATCCGCAGCCAACTTGCTCAACTGGTAGGAATCGCCAATCAAGTCTGCGTGCTCGATCACTTCGTCTTGTTGGTAGTGATGGCCGAGAATAAGCAAGCTTTTGCCCAACTCGCTTTTTGCCAGTTGGATTCTTTTGCGGAGCGTTTCGTTGCCGAGTTCTCGGTATGGGGGGAACGGTAGCGGTTCGAGAGCGACACTCATGATTGGACAGTCTGGGGGAAATGAAAAGTCTGTTGGACTTGTTGTTCGGCACTTTTGGTTATCTTTGCTTTACATTCGACGCCGACAATTATAGGAATCTTTCAAGAAATTCGATGGGTCGCGATCAAGATAGGCATGGATTGACGTCGATAGTTGCAAATCGGCAGCAGTTTTTTGGCTTTTTCATCAAGGTTGGGTTGCATGAGTACGATCAGAACGCATTCGACAGACAATCCTGCGAAAGTCGATTACTGGAAAAGCCTGCTGAGAATCGAGGCAAATGTGGCAGTAACACTGGCCCATCAGAAAATACCCGTGGAACGCATCCTCCAGTTTGTGCCGGGGGTCATGATTCAGTTTGACAAGCCTTGCGACAAACCGATAAGCTTGGAAATTGATGGTAATACCATCGCCGAAGGAGAGGTCGTCAAGGTCGGAGACAAATTTGGTCTGCGCATCACCGAGATTAGTCATCGCGAAGAACGATGGATCCCTTTGGTTCAAGGGCCGAAAAATAAATAACTATGGGATGAAAGCCACGACAAAAACATGCCGAATGAAACGACCGGAAAATTGATAAGCATCGGCACGGATATTATCGAGTGCGTTCGCATCGCCCAGATGATCGAAAAGCACGGCGAAGTGTTTTTACAACGCGTTTTCACGCAAAAAGAAATCCTCTACTGCTCCTCGCGTAAAGCGGCAACTCAACATTATGCGGGCCGTTGGGCTGCCAAGGAGGCCGTTCTCAAAGTCCTCGGCACAGGCTGGACAAAAGGCATCCAGTGGACCGACGTCGAAATTGTCAACGAAGTGTCCGGCGCCCCCGTGATCAAAATCAATGGTAAAGCAGCTAACATCGCAAGAGAACGCGGAATCCGTGAAGTGATGATCTCAATTTCTCACTGCCGTTCTTATGCGACTGCCGTTGCAACTGGAGTTACGTAGCAAACCGGCGTAGATCGCGCAATCGTCAAGGTCTTCAACGAGCTGTGTCATTGCAGGCTTGATCCATGCAAGCGAAGCAGCCACAGCAGCTGCTGGAGCATAGGCGCTCAATACCGATCCAAACGTATCCTTTATCGGCACAGCATCGGCGGGTTTTGAATTGGCGATAAATGCATCTATCGAGATTGCCGTTGCGCCCATTTGAAGGCAACGAAACATTTGAAGTCCGTCCAAGAGGTTTGCGGAAACGAGGATCTTGGTCTTGGCCCCAGAATCCTGCACTGCCTGGATCGATTGTTCCAGAGTCGGTTCGAGTGGGGCCAGTCTTAAACTGCACGATTGCGACATTTCGTACTGAACATCCACAAGAAGCGTTATGAAATCAAAACCGCTATCGATCAAGAAACGTACATCTTCGTATACCGCGCCTGGGCAAATGGCAGCCCCAACTGGACATTTTCCGCCCGAAACTACGCGCATAACCTCTACTCTCTTTTCTAGCTGTTCGAATTTCGAAATATCGATTGGCAAGTTTGGGGTCCATCTCGCTCGTCGCGAATTGGCAAGTGTTTGAAATGGCAGTCCAACCATTTGCAACTCGATGGCGGCGGTGTTCTGGAAGGATTCGACGTCGATCGAATCGTCTATTTGCAGCGGCGATATCCGTTGCAACTCGCTTACGCCACATTCGCTCCGTTCTGGTAGTTTGCGATCGTTCGATTCGACAACGTTTCCTAGCCATGCAATGCCGAAGCTACTGAGCTCGGACAAAAAAATCCGTTGGCTGGTTTGGGAAAGTTTAGCGTCCGCCGTTAATCTGGTAAACAAAGGTTGAGCCAACGTGAAACCATCCAACCCATTGGCGGCGTGTATCGTGCACGCATTCGTTGGCTCACTAGCAGATGCCCGCAGCATGGGATCGATTCTAGCAAGCAATGGTTCACATCGCATAGACGATTGCACGGATAGCAATTTATCCTGTGGAGAATTCAAATTCGATTTACTGGTCAATTCATTCCTCCTGGTGAATAGAATGGAACATACGAAACTCTTTGCCTACAGACTTAATACTTGATTTAAGCATAAGCATTCCAATTTTGAGTCGATCGTGTTCTCGCATTCGTTGTTCTTCGATATCAGGGCTAATCGACTCGGGTTCTCCGCGAATATAAATGGTTCCACCTCGCATACCATGACCTAAATGCAGTCCTGCGGAGCCGCCCACAATCAGCGTTCCGCTCTGCATCCCCAGCCCAGCGTAATTCGCGACCGAACCGCGAATCACCACATCGGCTCCTTGCATTCCGACGGCTGCTCGATCGCCAGCGTTTCCATAAATCGCGATTAAGCCACCAGTCCCCAATGCGGCTACGGATGTCTTTACGTGCCCTCGAACAATAATAATTCCGGACGCTACGGAGTGCCCGAAAAAATGGCCAACATTACCTTCGACGTGACATTCGCCATCGCCAAAGGAGCAGAAGCCGAAATCTCCAATCACGCCCTGAACTGCAACCTCGCTAATATTTCTAAAGCCAGCACCGATAAAATCTTGGCCGCGTGCGCCTTGTACGCCGACCGAAACCATGGGGATGATCGAACGATCGATGCTTTGATTGAGCACTTCGCTGACATGCAACTGGATCGCATTCAGCATCTCCGTCGGAGAGACCCTTTCTAGATCAAAATTCAAAACGGTTTCCAATGAATTTCCTTTGAACAAAAGCAACTGGCGGGAGGAAAAATCACCTGGGACATCGTTTTCACAATTAGCTTAGTCAAGTTCACAATTAGCTTAGTCAAGTTGGCTGGATTGCACGAATCCATTTCGAATGCCAAGCCAAACCAACAAACTTTTTTGCAAGTGCATTCGGTTCGCAGCTTGTGGAAAGACGATACTGCAGGGAGAATCGATCACTTCGTCCGTAATCTCCAATCCTCGGCGAGCAGGTAAACAATGGAGCACTTTGCAATGGGTTGGTGCGATTTTCATCATGGACGCATTGATTTGGTAAGGAACGAAATCGGTTGAACGGGCTTTGGCCTCCGCCTCCTGTCCCATGCTGGTCCAGACGTCTGTGTAAAGAAAATCTGCATCCCGAACGAGCGAACTAATGTCCGTTCCCTGTTCGAAATCCAGTTGGCCGAAATGCTCTCGGATGCGCTCGATCAATTGTTGATCAATATGATACTTGGCAGGGCCGACAAGTTTAAATTTCATGCCGCAAATCGCGGCGCTTTTCAATAGGGAACGGGCGACATTGTTCCCGTCGCCAACGAAGGTAAGCTGTTTGCCCCTGAGTTCACCGTTGGAGAACTCACGCATAGTCATCATGTCAGCCATCGCTTGACATGGGTGAGATTGATCGGTCAGACCGTTGATGACAGGCAATACATTATGAGAAGCAAGTTCGTCGACGGTTGACTGGGAGATCGCCCGACAAACGACAAAGTCACAGTAGCCGGAAAGTACGCGCACGAAATCAGCAATGGATTCTCGCTCTCTCCAGCCCACGTCATTAGTCAAATAGATTGCCGCACCGCCTAGTTGGATCATGCCTGCTTCGAAACTGACGCGCGTACGCAGACTTGACTTCTCAAACAACAGCGCGAGGCTACGGTTTTTGAGAAGATCTGGACGATGGCCTAGGCCTAGCTTTCGCTTTAACGAATCGGCTATGTCGAGGATTTCGTGATATTCGTCGACCGAAAGATCGAACAGAGAACGAAGGTGCTTCATGTTATCTGCTTTGAATAATCTCCGTACCTATTCCGGCTGTCGTGTAGATCTCAAGGAGTAGTGAATGCCTGACTTGACCGTCAATGATGTGGACTTTGCCGACGCCACGATCTAATGTAGACAGGCACGCTTCTACTTTAGGGATCATTCCTCCCGCAATGATTCCGTCTTGAATCAGTTGCCTTGCTTCTAATGCTGTTAACGAATGAATAACGCTATTCGGATCTGACTTGTCGCGTCTGACCCCATTGACGTCACTTATGAAAATTAACTTTTCTGCTCCCAATGCTTCTGCGACGGCCATCGCCGCCGTGTCTCCATTGACGTTGTACTTTTGGCCATTCGAATCCATACACATCGAAGGGATGATCGGAATCTGTTCCGTGTAAGTGAGTGCTTCGATTGTCTGCCGGTCCACTCGAGTGACATGACCCACAAATCCAAGATCCATCGGTTCCGAACCTGGTTCCTCAAGCAACAGTTTTTCACCGAACAACACATTGGTCGTCCTGAAATTGAGGTTCATAGCTCGACCTCCCAATCGCTCTATTTCGTTGGTCAACTGCTCATTCAATTCGTAGGCGAGCGTTCTTTCCACAATTTCAAGGGTCCTTGCGTCCGTGACTCGACGCCCTTTGACCCAGACAGGTTCAATCGCCGCCGCTGCCATGGCCTGGTTGATCGATGGCCCGCCTCCATGAACGACCACCGGTCGCATTCCAACGGTCTCCATGAAAATGATGTCCAACAAGGTATGCTGCATCGCATCTGGATTCGCCATCAGGGAACCGCCAAGTTTAATGACAGTTGTTTTGCCACGAAATTTGCGGATCCACCCCATCGCTTCGATGAGCGTGTCCGCTTTTGCGATTGCTTCCTTTGTTCCGCTCAATTCATTTCCTGTCGGTTTGGAGCTGTGTACTTGGCATCGAGGTTGTCAATCTCCTAAGAGCTTGCTTTGCGATAGACGATGGTTCGGCCTACTTGACTTTGCACAAGCCCTTTTGGCAAGACAGTAAGGTTTTCTGACGCACCCAACATCAGTACGCCTCCCTGCGTTAACGAGTTTACCAGTTTGTCCACAATCTCTCGTCGCGTGTTTTGATCAAAATAAATTAGCAAATTTCGACACAGTACCAAGTCGAAACCGTTGATGTCTGCGAAAGGTTTAATGAGATTCAATCGCTTGAATTCCACCATGGCACGAATTGCTGGCTTAACGGTAAAATTGCTATCGTTCTTATCAAAGTACTTTAGCTTTAATTCGTTTGAAAGTCCTCGATCCAATTCCCATTCGTAATAACTGCCCTCGCGTGCTTTCTGTAGCGCTTGTTCAGAGATGTCGCTGGCCAATATTTGAAAACTGTCCGATGTCAATCGAATTGGATTGAGTCCGTTTTGAGGTTGTGCTTCGATGTACTCTAGGATTGCCATCGCCAAGCTGTATGCTTCATTCCCGGTGGAAGAAGCCGCCGACCAAATCCTCAATTTGCCGAATGGCAAACCGATACTCCGCTGCCTATCGAATTTACTTCGGATCAATTCTGGCAAGAGTGTTCGCCGAAACTCTTCGAATGGGTGACCATCTCGATTGAATGAAGTCTCTTTCGTTGTAATCGCTTCTATGATTTCTTCTTGCAGAGCCAAACCCGCTACGCCAGCCGATCGCAAAACCAATTCTGCATAACTTGATAATTTATTGAGCCGCAATACTGGTTCAAGTCTTGAACGAATCAAGTACTGTTTGTCTTCACCAAGCCAAATCCCGCTGAGTCGTTGAACGAGCAGCCGGATGTCTTTGAACTCCTGGTCTGATAAATTCATGTATCTCGCATTCCTTTAGTCAGCTCAAGCAGCGTTGGCGCAATCTTGTCTAAAGGCAACACCAAGTCCACGCAACCAGTTGCAATTGCAGCGCGTGGCATGCCCCATATTACACTCGTTGCTTCGTCTTGAGCGATTACGAATCCGCCTGCTCGTTTGACCACTCGAACACCCTTGGCCCCATCGTCGAGCATTCCTGTCATGATAGCTGTTACTAATGTCGGTCCGTAAGTCGCAGACGCCGACCTTAAAAACACATCGACGGCTGGCCGAGAGTGATTTTCCGGAGGCGCGTCGCTCAAGCCGATCGTGATATTTCCGCCCGGTTGTCGAAGAATCATGTGGCTACCGCTCTGCGCCATGTAGACTCCCCCTAAAACGACGGCCATGTTCTCCTGTGCTTCGGAAACGCTTTGGCCGAGACGTCGCGTTAGACTGTCGGCCATGTACCCACTGAGTCCATTCAGGTTATGCTGAACGATAAAGATAGGTGCCTTTGTTTTCCCGACAAGCTCGGGAAGCATCTTTGCGAGAGTCTCTGGCCCGCCCGTTGAGATACCGATGGCAATAGCTTTGTAGCCGGAGGACAGCGGCTTGGTTCGTGTATCAGCTCCCGATGTCATTTGCGCGGTCTGCTTTGGAGGAGTCTCCATTCGACCTGACACCGAATTCGATGGGGAGGCGTATTTCATTCGAAACAGTTGCAATGTGGAAAGCAATGCATTTTGCAACGCAGCCAAATTCTCCGCCTCGGATCCCCCGTTCGGCTTCAGGATAAAGTCGAT
>JAYVBW010000568.1:0-2528 GCA_043750255.1 Pirellula sp. | reverse complement strand
GTCGAAGTCCCTGCTGCAGTTCTTATGCTCGATCGATTTATCGACGAAATCGATTTTGTGAGTATCGGAACCAATGACTTGACTCAATATACGCTTGCCGTAGATCGCAGCAATGACTCAGTTGCCGACCTCTACCAGGCGTGCGATCCAGCCGTCCTCCGGTTGATCCAGAGGACTCACCAGATCGCTTCAGAAAAAAAGAAGTCGACCAGCGTGTGTGGCGAGATGTGTAATAATCCCGCATACGCACTCTTGCTGGTCGGAATGGGGATTCGAACTCTGAGCTTAGCCCCAGCCGCTATTCCAATACTGAAGAAAGCAATTCGTTCGGTCACTATCGGCCAGTGCGAAGCCATGGCTTGGCGAGCGCTCCGTCTTTGGACGGCTCGCGAAGTCGATGTTTTCTTGATGAATCAACTAGCAGGGCTCGTGCCCGAAATAGTACTGCAAGCATAAAAACAACAATCGAAAGGATCAATCAAATCCGATGAAGAAGGAAATGCTCATCAATGTCTCCCAATCCGAGGAATGCAGAATTGCATTGCTGGAAGACGGAGTTTTAGAAGAACTCTACACGGAGCGGACCAGTCAAAATAACTGGGTTGGCAACATTTACAAAGGCAAGATCGTCAATATCGAAGCCAGTATCCAAGCCGCGTTCGTAGACTTTGGTGTAGGTCGCAACGGCTTCCTCCACATTAGTGATGTCGAGGCACAATACTTTCGTCAAGCTGGCTATGATCCCGATGAAATTATGGACGGTCACTACCCTGGCGTAGATGATGAAAATGACGGAGTCCAAGACGACGAAGAGCAGGAAGATAACGACGAAGCGGACGAAATCGAAGTCGACGACGAAGATGAATCCGACGAGGCTGGACGTGGTCCTCGCGGCAATAGCCGAGGTCGACCGCGCCGCAGCAACAAACTGCGCAGCGGACGACCACGCTTCAAGCCACCCATCCAAGAGATCTTCCGTCGCGGGGACGAAGTGCTCGTCCAAGTGATCAAGGAAGGGATGGGTACAAAAGGCCCAACGCTTTCTACCTATATCAGTATCCCAGGTCGCTATCTAGTCCTTATGCCTGCGCTGGGCCGAGTTGGTGTTAGTCGAAAGATCGAGGATGAGGATGAACGTCGCAAGCTGCGTGGAATGATGCTCGATATGAAGTTGCCGAAGGGCGTCGGCTTCATCGTTCGAACCGCCGGTTGCGAACGCACTCGCAAAGAGCTTTCTCGAGACGTCGCATATTTGCTGCGGCTTTGGAAAGTTATTGTCAAACGCGTTCAGACGACGCCAGCACCCTGCGACGTCTATGAAGAAAGCGACATTCTCATTCGAACGATCCGCGATACTTTCACAGAAGACATCGATTCGGTGATCATCGACCATCCCGACGCCTTTCTACGTGCTAAGGAGTTTGTGGAACTGGTCATGCCGCGAGTCGCGGACCGTTTGCACATGTACGAAGGACGCGAGCCGCTTTTCTACAAGTACAAACTCGAACAGGAAATCGGTCGAATCCATCAACGAGTGGTTCCACTGAAAGGCGGCGGTTCGATCGTCATTGATCAAACGGAAGCGTTGGTTGCGATCGACGTTAACAGCGGTAATTTTCGTGGCGGCGACAAAAACGCGGAAGACAATGCGTTCCACCTCAACATGACCGCAGCCAGAGAAATTGCCAGGCAGTTGCGGCTGCGAGACCTTGGCGGGGTCATCGTAAATGACTTCATCGATATGCGCAAAGACTCCCATCGGCGAAAGGTTGAGAAAACGCTACGCGATGCCATGGACCGCGACCGTGCTCGCACCAAAATCTTGCGAACAAGCCCTTTCGGACTGGTCGAAATGACTCGCCAACGCATTCGACCCAGTTTCAAGCGAAGCGTCTACGAGGATTGCCCTTGTTGCCGTGGCCGTAGTTTGGTCAAAACGGCAGAAAGTATGTCGATCGAGGTCGAACGATTACTAATGATGGCTTGCCAAATGCCGAACGCTGCCAAAGTTGTCGTACGAGTCAACGAAAAAGTCGCAGGTTACTTGAATAATCGCAAACGTCGCGAGATGATCCAGCTAGAAGAGTCAGCAGGCGTTAGTGTCCAAATCTTGGGAAGCGATACGCTTTTCCCAGAGCATTTGGAAATGGACTGCCGCGACAAGGACGGAACGCTAATTCCACTCCATTTTTTAAGCGAACGCGGTTAGTCAAGAAGCATTTGCCTACCCATCGTCCGATCGGGCGATGGGTGACCAACCTGAGCCGCAAGCGTTTGCCCAACGCCACTCACTTTGCAATGGCGATACGCACAAGCGAGCGTCAACCTTATCTCCGGCACCAATCTTACTCAAACGACATTGGAATCTTTCTGGAATCAAGTTGAATGAACACAGCACTCCTCGTTCTTGTCATCCTTTACCTGCTCGGTACATTAGCGATTGGAGCCTGGGCCGGTTCCAAGATCAAAAACACGTCCGACTTTGCAGTCGCTGGCCACCGCCTGCCATTAATCATGGTCGTCACTAC
>JAYVBW010000567.1:0-1603 GCA_043750255.1 Pirellula sp. | reverse complement strand
GACTTCAAAGTAGCAGGCACACTCCGTGTGCCGTCCGCAAATGGCTGGTTACGGCACATGGAATGTGCCTACTACGTTACAAAGTGAGTGCCATTGGGCTAGCGCCCTGCGGCTGATCAATAAATACCCTGTGAATAATCCGGGCTTGGCCGCGACAATCGTTAAACGTTGCAAGGTAGCGTTTAATCGCTAAGGCGAGAATTATTATCGCTGTTAACACCTCTTTTCACTCTAAATTTGCGAGCTGGTTTCGAATCGGTTCCGAATCATAGGTTAACCTTCCAACGGTAGATGCCTGGAGTTCTCAAGCATGACCACTGTGAACGCATCACGGGAAATCGGAGACCGCTAGCTGCACCGCTGACGGTACCATGGATAGGATTGGTAACAACGGATGTTCCGCAATCGAGCAATAACTACTACCCAATCGATTGAAACGAGCGGCTTGATTGCTGGTTGCGTTTCCGGCTGTGCATTACGTTATTCCCGTTTCTATCTTCAGTCCCTCTTGCTAATTTCCCTTTGCATTGCGTTCGCTTGTAACAACGGTTGCAACACCCTTTCGCTGCCGGCCATTGATCCTACAGGAAACAGGATCTTTACGGGTGGTCCCAACGGATTTACCAACCTTGTCTCACCGCATGATCCCAACAATGGCTATCCTTCGAATCAGCCTGCATTCCAGACTCCGCCTACTCCACCTGCCTGTATGCAAGGTACCGATGGTAGCGAGAAGAAGTTATGCAAGGGTTGCCTAGCCGGCAAAGGATGTTTGGCCAAAAGGAAAGAAGCAGAGGAGGTCCGTGGTCGTTGCGGTCAATTGCTCCTGACGCCTACGCGTATTGTCGCCCCTGTCGGTGGTGAAGTGATTCTACTGGCTGGAGTGTGCGGTAAAGATGAATACCTGGTTACTAATGAACCGATTGAGTGGATGCTGTCGCCTAAAAGTGTAGGAGAGTTCGTCGAGGTTGGGGACGATGCAAAGGGCCAGCGACGGTCTATTTGGAAAAAGGATAACGGCCCCAAGGTCGAGAAATTAGGAGTCGATTTTGCGCGCGGGCGGACAAGTCGAGAAGCGGGCAATATCACACGTGGTACCGCGACAAAAGCCGACGACCTGCCCATTCGAATGGGGCAAACCTGGATCAGCCTCACTAGTCCCAGCGAAGGCATCTCCAAAGTGACTGCCCTCGCACCGGACAGCGATGTATGGGACCAACGCAGACAGACTGCCACCATCTACTGGTTGGACGCAAGTTGGCAATTTCCAGAACCACAGATTGTACTCAGCGGTCAAACCGCGAGGCTGGTAACGCGGGTTTTGCGAGCCGAGGGATCGATACCAGCGGAGGGCTGGCGAGTTCGATACAAGGTACTAAATCCTGAAATCGCTCGGTTTGTATTCCCCGGTCGTGAAGGCGAGGAAATCGCAAACATTGATGTCAATAGAGATGGAATTGCTGCTGTCGACATAGTAAATGGTCAACAATCCCCACATGGCACGGCGATGGTTGAAATCGAGGTGATACGACCTGCACGGGCGGACGACAACATCCCTGAATTGCCATTGGGACGTGGAATAACTCAGGTAACATGGAGTGCC